>JAEZYZ010000013.1 GCA_023418705.1 Pseudomonadota bacterium
GGGCCAGCGCGGGCACCGGCGGCTTCGGCGCGACCGGTGGCAGCGGCGGCAGCGGTGGCTTCGGCGCGACCGGCGGCAGCGGCGGCACCACCGTCGTCGGCACCGGCGCCACCGGCGGCACCACGACCGGAGGTCCGCCGACCGGCGGCAACGGCGCCTTCAGCCCCGACCCCAACCCGGCGCCGAGTGAATCCATCGACGGCGGCTGCGCATGCCACCTTCAAGGCGCAGGGACGAGCCCCCGCACGCCGCACCTCATCGCGTCGCTGGCGCTATTGCTCGCTGGCGTCGCCCGCCGGCGGCGACGTCGAGCCTAGGCGCCAAGCGCGCGTTCGACCACGTTCGGGCGGCGCGCAGAGCTCCCACTGCGGGAGTCTGTTCGCGAGCCAACGTGAGGACTGGAGCAACGATGCTCGACCTGAGCTCCGAACAGTGGGCGAACATCAGCGCGAGCCCGGGGAACGACGGAACCCTGACCGCGTCGTTGCTGCGGCGACTAGCGGAAGGGGACGAGGACGCCTTGGATGAGTTGTACCAGCAGGTGTGCCACCAAAACACCGTTGGGGAGGTGGCGTTCGTCACCGCGCCGCACCTCGTTTGGATCGCTCGGCATCAAGCGCCGCGCCTGTGCGCGCTCCTCTTGGGCACTTTAGGCACCATCGTCGCGTCGGCGGCCACCTATCGACAGGGGGCCAGCAAGCCCCGTCCGGAGTGGGTGCCGGACTACGAGCGCGCCTGCGACGGCGCGAGATCGCTGGCGGCCGAGCTCCTGGCGCAAGGCGGGCTCGACAGCGACACCTCCCTGCAGCTCATCGGCGCCCTGGCTGCGCTGCACGGACACATGCACCTGGCGCTGCTGCTCGAGCGCGGTCCCGATCTCGAGTGCCCGAGCTGTGGCGAGCCCGTCGCGTTCGGTGATGCCGGGTAGGCCGCCTGCGCGCGCTCAGGCCGCGCCGGCCTCGGCCTCGTTCAGATGCTCGGCAGGAGCGAGCTTGCGCGGCCTGCCGCGCGGACGGCGCCGCGCTGCGTTTTGCTCCCCGTCGCCCGGGGAGGCGTCCGGCGACCGAGCGCTGCGCTTGCTGCGGGGCAGCGCGATTTGCTCCACCACCTTCAGCAGCTCTGGTTGCCCTTCGGCGTACACGCGCAGGTAAGCCAGCGCGCGCTGCGACGTCTTGAGCAGGTTGCCCTGAGCGTGTTCGAGCGCCGCGCGCGCCGCGACCAGCGCCGCCTCGGCCTCGATGACGGCGCTGGCCGCCGCTTCCACCTGCGAGACGCCCTGGGAAAGAACCCTGGCGTCCAGGTCGGGAAAGCTCAGGCGCTCGCCTTCACTCTCGAAAACCTCGGAAATCTTGCGGATCGCGGGAGTAACTGGGTCCATGAAGCTGAACATACGATCAGTTCTCTCGCCGGGGCAACCCCCTCTTCGCTCCGGGAGACCGCCCGCTCATCGCCACTCGACCACGGTCAAGTCGGACCCGAGCGCGTCCATAATCTGCTGCGGGTGCTCAGTGCCAATCCCCGACCGCCTTCATCGAGCTCTCACACGCCTCAGCGAGCGCCGCCGCTTGCCCGGACGATTTCACCGGTCAACGCGGTATTCGCCGGCGATCCCAAGAAGACGATCGTGGTGGCGACCTCTTCGGCGCGGAGGAGCCGGCGTAGCGGCGTCGCGGCGGCGATGGGCTCGAGCGTGGCCGGCGGGAACCGTTCGATGTTGCTCTCGGTCAACGTCAGCCCGGGCATCACGACGTTGACCAGGATCCCAGAAGGACCGAGCTCCAATGCCAGCGTCCGGGTCAGCCCGTGCAGCGCCGCCTTGGCTGCGGCGTAGGGGCCCGAGCCCGGGAGGCCGTCGGCCGCGACGGTTGACGACACGTTCACGATACGCCCCCAAGATCGCGCACGCATCGACCGCAGCGCGTGCTGAATCGCAAGGTAGTGCCCCCCCACGTTCGCTTCGAGGACCGGCCGCCACGACGCCGGGGAGCGCGCCTCGAAGAGCGGCGCCTCCCAGGGCCCGACGTCGCCCCAGAACACCGCATTGTTCACCAGCACGTCGACGCCACCGAAGCGCTCGACGCACCCCTCGACGGCGGCTCGGATCGATGCCGGCTCGGCGAGCCGCATCGAGAACGCCGCCGCCTGCGCCGCGCCAGCGGTCATGAGGTCCTTCACCACCTGCTCGGCGCGCTCTGCGTCGGATGCATAGGTGATGGCGACGTGCGCGCCTTCTCGGGCGAACGCCAGCGCCGTCGCCCGTCCAATCCCGCGCGACCCGCCGGTCACGAGGGCTACTTTGTTCGTCAGTTCGAGGTCCATGGCGCCAAGCTTGCTGGCACGAATGGAGCTCGGCTTGGGCATTGTTGATTTGGCCAAGATCGCCCAAGTCGTCCCCCCGTGGCGCGCTATGCTTCAGGACGATTCATGGTGTCCCTGCGCGCGGTGGACGATGCGAGCGGCGACGGAGCCGGCCGGTATTCGCGGCATCTGCTCCACGCCGGTCGAGGAGCAATGCTCGGCCGGCTCGAGCAAGAGCGCCGTCTCTGGTACGGGATGAAGCATCGGTTCGCGTTCGTGGTGACGCGCTCCGGACGTACCGATTTCCTGTTCAGAGGCGCGACGCACATCCAGCACCCCGGCGTCATCCAGCTCAAGCAGCCCGGCGAGATGTACCGCGACGTGCGCCGAGACGGACCGTCCAGCTTCGATGTCGTGTTGCTCGACGATGCCGTCATCGACGCCGCCCGCGATGCGATCGGCGCGCGAGAGCTCGTGGTCTGCGAGCCCTGTCTCCCGAGGGAAGACCCTCGAGCCGGTGCCCTGCTCGCCCTGCACGACATCATCGATGCACCGCAGGACCTGCTCCTCATCGACACCGCCGTCGCCGAAGCCGCACTTGCCTTCGCCCGCATCGCCACGGCCCGCGAGCCCGACGCGCCACGGGAGCGCCGCGCGATCGCACGCGCGCGCGCGTACCTCCTCGAGCGCCTGGCCGATGCGATCCGTCTCGACGACCTCGCCGATCACGTCGGGATCGACAAATACCACCTCGTCCGAGCGTTTCGTTCGGCGGTCGGCGTTCCGCCGTACGAGTATCTCACCCACGCACGCATCCACCGCGCGCGCGAGCTCCTCCGCGCTGGAGCCACCGCCGCCGCCGCCGCTACCGCCGTCGGCTACTGCGATCAGAGCCAGCTCCATCGGCACTTCGTGCGGCTCGTCGGCACCACTCCCGGCCGCTACGCGCGAAAGCGACGCGGGTGAGCCAGCCGAGTCCGCGGTGCCCGCGGGGCCCCGTTGCGATCTGACCAGCCGCACTTCGACGGGAACGGTTCATTGAACCTAATCTTCGACCGGAATGTCACCCAGCAGCTCGCGAGCGCTGAACACGGCCTTACCCTCGACGAAGACGCGAAACCGCGGCTCCTGTGAGCCATCAAACGGGATCCGGTCTTCGGTCGAAGCGACACCGTGAGACTGAAGCTCGGCGCGAAGCGACCGCGCTCGAGCTTCTGAGCGGAAGAAGCCGACACAGTGAAGATGCCGCAAGCTGGTGATGTGCCGAAAGAAGAACTCGCAGGCTTCCTCTTCACTCCTCGACTCGAAGATCGGCGCCGAGTCCACGCCTCGTTCCGTATAGAAGACGCTCCAGCGACCGCGACGCTCGGCCAAGCAGAAGGCATCGGACGCGCCGCGGCGATCACCGACCGCATAAAGCGCCGGATTGCAGCCCTCCGCCTTCAATCGCCGCTCGAGCTCGTCTCTCTTCATCTCATGGCTCTCTACGTTCGCGGCGACGAAAAATGCTCCCACCGCGGCAAGTGGAAACCCTATCAGCTAAAGGACGGCGATCGACGCGGCCCAAGACCAGCGATGCTTCGCCTGGAGCGCGACGATCCCGAACAGCATCGCCGCCATTGGGATGACGGTCGCCACTCAGAGGTAGAACACCGGCTTTTGACGAACCCTGCGTTACGCAGCGCGCGATCGCCCCGCCCAAGGTCCCCGCTGCGGCCACGATCCCGCCCGAACCCCGGGCGGATGACGCCCGGAGCTCGGGCCAAGGATGGGGGCGGGGCACCGTGCCGGCGATTTGCAAACCTCATTCGGGACCATGGGGAATTCACTCGAGCGACTCGTCCGAAATCAGCGTCGGTTGACATCCTCGTCGCGGCCCACGGCTGGCGAAAGCTCGACCCGTGCGCAGCTTCAGGGGAAAGGAACCCGGAAGGAGCCGCGAGTCAGCGTCTGTGATCGATCGCTTCAAGAAGACCTGGAGAGGCGCGTCGGCTTGGTTCGGACAGAGGCCGAAGCTGAAGCGCGCGCTCGGGGTCATCGGGATCGCGCTGGCCGGCTTGTACGTGCTGTACCTCGTCGCGGCCAACGTGGTGCTCGCCACGCCGCTGCTTCGGAGCAAGCTCAATGAGGAGCCGAACATCACACTCGAGTACGCCTCCGCTTGGAGCCTGCTGCCGGGCGTCGTGCACGTGCGGGACTTTAGGCTCGTTCTGGATGAACGCGCGGTGCAGATGGAGCTCCGGTTCGACGAAGTCTCGGTGCGGATCGCGCTGCCGAAGCTCTTGAGACGGACCTTTCACGCCAAGCGCGTGCTCGGACACGGAAGCGCGCTGCGGGTACGAAACAAGGTGGAAAACCCAGACGCCCACCGCCGCCGTCTGGCTGCGTATCCGGGCATCGAAGGCCTGCCCGACCCCCCGCGTTTGACCGACCTCTCGCCGGCGGGCAGGAGCGACACCTGGACGATCATCCTCGACGACGTCGACTCGGAGCTGCGTGAGCTCTGGCTCCTGGAGTACCGCTTCGCCGGCAGCGCCCATGCGCGCGGCGGGTTCCATTTCCACCCCACGCACTCGTTCGAGCTGTATGACTCGTCCGTCGAACTGGAGGCGGGGCAGGTCAGCTTTGGTGCGGAACGGCAGGTTCTGGAGGTCGACGGCGGGAGCATCCAGGCGCAGATCGGCAAGCACGATGTGATGAAAACCACCGGACCGCGAGTTCTGGATCACGCGAGTGCGACGATTCGGCTTCGGTCTCAGCTCAAGTCCGTCGAGTTCCTGAACACGTACGCGACGGAGGGCAGTAAATTCCGCTGGTCAGGAGGTGCCGGGCGCCTACAGCTCGATACCAGGTTCGAATCCGGCGTCTTGCAGCAGCCGAGCCACGTCTCGTACGCGACCGATGAGCTGGTGCTCAATCATGGAAAGGCCATCCTGCGCTCCGACGCCGAGCTGGCGCTGCGGGCGAAACAGGGCCAAGAGCCCCATTGGGAGCTCCACTCGAAGCAAACAACGCTCGCGCAGGAGGGGCGGACATCGACGCAGGGAACGGTCGAAGCGCTGCGCGTTCGCATCGAGCCGCGAGGCCGCAAGTTGACGAAGCTGTTCACCGTGGCTTCCGCTGAGCTGCAGGCGAAGCTCGACATCCGGGATCTGACCTGGTTCAAGACGTTCGCACCGAAGATCCCACTTCGTGGCGGCGCCGTCAAAGGCCAGCTCGACGTGCGCGGCGACGGGTCGGAGAGCTTCACCGGCGCTGTCGACCTACAGTTCGATGACGTGTTTTGGTCATCGAATGGGCAATCGATCCGAGTGCGCGGCGAGCTCGAAGGCAAACCCCTAGCTCGGACGGACGAACCCCGATCCGGTTTTCGAGACGTCTCGCTGCACATCGCGCACCTGCGCATTCAGGAGCAGGGCGAGGAACACGAGGAGGACGAGACCGGCGCCTGGTGGTTCACGTTGCTTGCCGACCGCGTCACCTGGGCGCCCAGCGATCCCGCTCGATTCTCCGCCACGTTGCAGCTCGGTGGCGGCAGCATCGAGCCCCTCTTGCCGGCGCTCGTCGAGTCTGGCCTCGTCCGCACCGCCGCCGATGCCATCATCGACTTCGAGAAGACCCGCGGAACGATCGAGCTTCGCACCACCCCCGAAGAGTTGTCGCTGCGAGTCCCGAAGATCAGCAGCGGTGACTTGACCGTGCGTGGCAGCCTTCGGCGATCCAACGGCGCCACCAACGGGCGCTTCCTCGTGCACAGCCCGCTAGCCAACGTTGGCGTTTCGATACGACGCGGACAGGTCGAAACCAAGCCGCTCGTCAGCGACGAGTGGCTTGAGCAGCGCTGATTCAGAGCCGCTCGTGGATCGCGGTGTCCCGAGCAACGCCCACCCGCCTGGACACGCTGGCCCCATCGGAAGCGAACACGATCAAGTGGCTTCGACCCGCTCGTGGTACGCCTCCAGGGTCCTTTTCCACGCCGGGCGTTCGGTGCAACGCTTACGGTAGGCGAGCAGGTTCGGGTGCGGCGCCAACATCTCCGGACGGACCCCCGCGTCCAGCACGTGGGTCATGAGGATATCGGCGACCGTGAAATCATCGGTGGCGATGAACTGACGATCGGCGAGCCACCCGTCGAGCTGCTTCAGGCGCATCTCGGCCCAGCCCTGCAACGCCTCGGCCGGCTTGCTGCCCTTGCCACCCGTCAAGTTCACGAACCACAACGACAGCGCCGGCAGCTCGAGCGTGGTCAACGCGGTGAACGACCAGCGAAGCACCTGCGCCTCCCCCGCGAGATCTCGAGGCATCAGCTTGCCGCTCTTACGCGCAAGGTAGAGCAATATAGCGCCGGACTCGGAGACCACGACCCCGTCGTCGTCGATCACCGGGATCTGTCCGAATGGGTTGAGCGCGCGGTACGCGGGGGTGTCGAGATCGTGGTTCGGGTGGTCCATCCCGGCGATCTCGTAGGGCAGCCCGATCTCCTCGAGCGCCCACAGGACCCGCAAGTCGCGGGTGTTGCCGTGCGCGCCCTTGTTCACTCGACCAAAGCCGTACAGCTTGAGCATGCCTCCGAGCCTAGCGTGAAGGGTCGCGGGTGTCTTGGCGGGTCAGGGAGTCCAGCCTCAGAGCATTCGCCCGTGCCGCCGCGTCAATTCACGCTGACCTAGCCGTCTGCCGCCGCGTTTTGCTCGCTGAGGTCGCCACGCCAGCGCAGCCCCTTGCCGGCCGCACGTCGCCAACTCGAGTCACCACATCCGATCAGCGGAGTGACCAGATCTTTTCACACGAGCCCGCTGTTCCACGACAGATAGCCCGGTCGGCCGCCGGCACGCTGCGTGCTACGGTCGTTTGCGTTCTCCGCCCAAACGCGCCGCTCGGCGTCTTGCGACGCAACGAGCGCGGACGGGAGGACTCACGATGCCGAGCATCGCAACACGAGGCGACCCACTTTGAAACCCATTTGGCTGCTACTGGCGCTGTTCACAATCGGCTGTTCGGAGCGTGGCTCGGGCGGTGGGGATCCGTCTGAGGTCGGCGGCAGCGCGGGGAGCACGACGGGCAGCGGCGCCGGCACGAGCGCGGCGGGCGGTCAGGCTGGTGCGGGCGCCGGTTCTGCCGGTCTGGGCGGCGCGCACGACGGCGGGGCCGGCGGCGCTGCCGGGGGAACGACCTCCGGTGGAGCAGGCGGCGCCGGCGGTGGAGGGGTCGAACCTGGGCTGCGGGACTACCTGCTCGACCCCGCCTTCCCCGACACCTTTTGGGAGACCGCCAGCTTGCAGGAGAGCGGCATCGACCCCGAACCGATCGATCAAGCGCTCGATCGCATCGCGGCCGAAGGCTGGGAGATCCATTCCTTCTTGATCGCGCGCAACGGCCGCCTCGTGCTCGAGCAATACGGCTGGGACAGCGGCCAGCTCCCAGTGGACCCCGCCCGAGCCGCGCACCAGGTGCTACCCGACGAGCGCCATGCCCTCTTCTCCACGACGAAGTCGGTGCTCTCCGCGCTGGTGGGCATCGCGATGGAGGAAGGCTTCATCACAACGTTGGACCAGCCGATCGCCGACTGGTTCTCCGACTACGCATCGCTGAACCCCAGCCCCGAGAAGTCGCTCATCACGTTCGAGGATCTGCTGACGATGCGGAGCGGTCTCGAGTGGAGCGAGGGGGATCAGTCGACCTTCGAGGCGCCCGACCCCGCGCGCGCCATGCTGTCCCGGCCGGTGGTGGATCTGCCGGTGGGCGAGGTCTGGAACTACAGCTCCGGCGGGTCCGACATCGTGGCCGAGATCCTGCGCACCGCCACAGGTGCGACGCCGCTGGCGTACGCCAGCGAGAAACTATTCGGTCCGATCGGCATCGACGACCCGCCGTGGACCGCAGGGCAGAACGGCACCCATCACGGCGGCTGGGGCCTGTCCCTCACCAGCCGCGAGATGGCGCGCTTCGGCGAGCTCTTCCGCAACCGCGGAGCATGGGACGAAGAACAGATCGTCCCCGCCGCCTGGACCGACGCATCGACGACCCCGCGCTGCGCGACACCCTGGGGCATGCAGTATGCCTATCACTGGTGGGTGCCGAACCTGCAGGGCTTCTTCTCCACCATCGGCGCCTTCGGCCAACAGATCTTCGTCAGCCGGGAGCACCGGTTGGTCATCGTCTTCACCGCCCACCTCCCCTCGGAGCAAGCCAACTCGATCTACGAAGAGCTGCTCCGCACCTACGTCCTGCCCGCCCTCGTTGACTAGGCTCGCATCGCTGTCGCCGCGTTGCCTGACGCCGAGCGTTCAGACTGCGGCATCGGATCCGCCTACGGATTCGAGTACGGATGCGTCGCGGAGGCCCCCAGACCCACCGAACAGGCGCAGCTGATCCGCATGTAGTTCCAGAACCTCTTCGAGCGTCAGGAAGAACGGCTCTTCCACGGCTACTTGGCGAGCTTCTGGAACGTACGTTTGTGTCCCGCCAATACCTTGGCTTGCGCCTTGGCGACGCGCTTCCGCCGGCCAGCCTCGGGCCGGATAGGGGTGACGATGAGGCGCTCGCCGTCTGTCGAGACCTCGAGTTCCGTCTCGGGCGTGATCTTGAGCAACTCGAGGATGGGCTTGTCGATGATGAGCCCGGAGCTGTTTCCGACGGTCTGAAGTCGCTTGATCATGGACTGATAATAACACCGTTCATAACGTTCGCCAGCGGGATTGTGAACGGGCTCCCGAGGCGGAATGGGCTCAGAACGCGCGGGCGCGGGCCTGGGGTTCGGCGAAGTGCCCCCACGGAGGCGCTCGACTCAAGCTCGACGGCGACGACGGGGTTCGTCGGAGACGCCTGGCGATGGTCGCTTCCAGACAGGTGAGGTTGAGCTCGTCCAGGGCGCGGGTGCCGCGGCGCCCGCTCATGGCGGGTACTCGCGATGCCCCGCCACGACGCGAACGGCAAACGTCGGCTCTCACCACCGACGTGGACCGTACGCACGGCTGTCACCCTCCGTCAGGGGCACCGTCGCTGCCGCATCACTCGTCGGCTGAGGCCCCGTCGAAGACCACCGTTTCCTCACCGACCTCCACTTCGCCGTACTTGAGGGCGCCGACGCGCTCGTACACGTGCAGCACAGCGCCGGTCGCGACCTGCTGGGTGTCGACGAGGCGAAAACTGCGCGGGACCGCGCCTTCTCCGAACAAGCGCTTCCCGGTTCCGAGGACGACCGGAAACTGCCAGATCCGTAGCGTATCGACGAGATCCTGCTCGAGCAGCGTCTGCAGGAGCTGGCTGCTGCCGTGGACCTGAAGCTCACCCCCATCTTCTGTCTTGAGCTTCGCTATCGCTTCGGCGACATCGCCCTCGAGCAGGTGCGAGTTGTTCCAGGTGAGCTTGTCGAGCGTCCGCGAAGCCACGAACTTCGGCCGCGTGTTGAGGGCCTTGGCCGTCTCGTCCCCCGGGTCCGTCGCCTTTGGCCACGACGCCGCGAACATCTCATACGTCTTTCGCCCCAGCACGAAGCCGCCCGCCTGCGTCGTCCAAGCGGTCATGATCGCCACGAACGTCTCGTCGAAATAGGGCACCAACCAACCGCCGTGCCGGAAGCCGCCCTCCCGGTCCTCGTCCGGGGCCCCCGGCGCCTGCATCACCCCATCCAGCGTCGTGAACGCGCCAACCACCAGCTTTCGCATGCCTTCGTTCCCTTCTCGCGGCGCCGACGGTACCGCGCTTCATCTGCGCCGACCACGGTGAAGTCCCGCCACGATGCTCGCCCGTTCGCGATAGGCCGCCGATGGCGCGATGCCGACGGGTCAAACTCGGGGGGCCATTGAAATCGGTGGCCACGCCTCGCGGACGACACCGTCGAGGTCAAAAAGCCGCTCCTCAGGAACAGTATGTCAAGCACCTGTCCGCAAGGCAGCGAGTCGCGTTCGGCCACGCAAAACTCGCGACGACGCGCCAACCTTCATCCCCCAACTCGTTCAGCCTTCACGCCACGTCGAACGCCTCACCTGCGGCCGCGAAGTCGATGGAAGAGCTCGAGCGCGAGGTACCCGTCCGGTGCAGGCGTGAGCTAGACCGCGGTCGCACGCTTGAGATCAGCTCGGGTCCGCAGACTGCCCCGTGTTGCCTTCCAGCTCGAGGCGAACGCTCGCACCGCCGAGATGTTGGAATCCACGATCAGCGGCGCCCAAAGGATCGTGCGCGAAAAGGCTACGACAGTGGTGACCACCGCTGCGGCGAGTAGCGGAACAACCGCGGGTTTTAGCCATGCGGTTTCGGGAAGGTAGATCAGTACCAGCAGCGGGAGAAGCGGCAAAATGCAGGCGGTCAGTCTCCACGTGTAGCGGACCCCTTGTCGGAACCGACGCCAGTTCACCGGTGTTCCTCGGACAGCGTCTATGGCTACGAGCAGCTGCCCTCCGTACACAACACAGGACCAGACGGTCGTTGCGGCGAGCATCGCAGCGTCGAGCCACGCAGACGCCGAGAACATACCGTAACAAGGTGCTGACGTGAACGTCCGGCGGTGGTGAATCGCTGCCGCTCGGCAAACGGGTTGGGCTTCGGACCGCGGAAGCCTGACGGTCAACAAGCCTGCTGGCGCCGGGAGCCGGCGTTGACAGGCTTCGATGAGCGGGACTCGGCTTGTCGACAGGTAAGGAACTTTGGCACGCCCCGCTGGTCCTACGGAGCATGACCGCCCTTCGGATCACCGTTGCCGCTGCCGCCGCCGTTCTGACAGCCTGCACCGCCGTTCCTCCGCGATCCGCATCAGAGCCTGGCGGCAAGAACGGCTTCGTGCCTGCACACGGTCCTTTTGCCGCGGTCGCACCGCACGCGATCCCGCAACCCTCAACCCCGTGGCTTGGCACGCAGAGCGATGTGATCGTCCTCGGGCAGAGCCCGGTCGTCTACCTCTATGCCGAAGGAGGCGGCGGGCAGTTCCGCAGCACTCGACAGTTTCAGCTTTTGGACTCCCGTGGTTCCCCTGTCCCCGCGTCGTGCGATCCCGAACGGCGCCCACAGGCGTCGCGCGGGTATGCAGCGCTCGACTTCACGTGCCAGTATCCGACCCGGGAGGGCCTCTACACAATCGTCGCACAGCCGAAAGAGCTGGGCCTCGCGGGCTCGACCGCGAGCATGCCCCTTCGCGTGCTGGCTGCAGCGCCACGGGTGGAGCCGGCTCCGGCGGGATGGCCGGCCGTGTCGCTGGCCACCAGGAGACCACCGGACTGCTACGGGTGGCACGACTACTACGCTGTGCGGCTCGACGCCGGGAAGCTCCGGATAGGCAAAGCGGCAACGCTGAGGGCTCCTATCCCGTCGGCATTGCTTCCACGCATGTCGCGCGACCACGCGGCGGTCGTCAAGTACGTGTTCGAAGACCCGGACGGGTGGCTCGCCCTGTTCGACCACGGCGAGTTTGGCGGTGGCGTCGAGTGGTATGCCCGGGAGGGTGGCGAGCCTCGGTCGATCGTCATCGGCGCAAACAAGGGGGACCTCGTGCCGCAGAATGTCAACCGGGCGATGTCAGTGGGTGGAACAGTCTTCGTCCTGCAGGGCCTGAGCCACATGGGCTATAGCGGCGGTCAGCTCTCGACCCTGTCGCACGAGCACGATCACTTCACGTCTCGCGTCATCGCAAGGTACTTGACCGAACCCGTCGATTGGCTGCTCGAGCCAGACGGAACCTGGCTCGTCCTCACCTGGGACGGCATCTGGCGGACGAGCCAGTCCGGCGAGCTCACCCTGTTCGCTCGCCTCCCGGACGTTTGCCAGCCCACGTCGATGACACGAACCGCCGACAATCACGTCTACATCGGTTGCCGAGGTGGCGCGGTGAGACTGGTACCACGCTGGAACCAAGATCCGAGATTCGCGCCGGAGTGGCTGATACCGGAGGACTCCAAGCAGGCCGCGTGCTGGGAGAAGGCGATCGGCGGTCTTCAAGTGGAGCCCGATGCAGCTCCGCTTTCACCAAAGGACGTAGACAGGATCAAGCGAATGATGATCCAGACGTCCATCGACAACTACGCCGGCCCCTGCCCCTGTCCCTACAACACGACAAGAAACGGGAGAAGGTGCGGCAAACGGAGCGCCTACGATCGTCCTGGAGGCGAGTCGCCCTTGTGCCGTCCAGGCGACATCTCCGACGAGATGGTGCGCGAATTCATGGCCGCGCAGGAGCGATAGCCATCAGAGGCGAGCGCAAGCTCGTCCGCTGTAAGTACTTGTTGGGCAGCAAGTTCACGACGCCGCGGTTCGCCGCACGACAGGCGATGTGGATCCGCGGCTGCTGAGGGGGTGCCCTCGTGCAGCCGCGGGTCGGTCTCATCTGTGCTCGGCGAGTTCCTTGAGCTTCTGCAAAGCGTTCGGCCAGGTCCCCTCGAACATTTCCTTGTACTCGTCGGCCGTGTCCAGCTCGACGACGACCTCCGTGCCGCCGTCCTTGTCCCGCAGCGTATAGTTTTCGAGGTTGCCCGCCCACCCCTGCGCGGCCGCGCTCGAGGTGTCCTTCTTTCCGTCCTCGAAGACGCCGAGGTGCTCGATCGAGACGTACTCCTGGGGCCGGCTCTCCTTGATGCGGCTGACCATCCCCATCATCTTGCCGCCCTCGCCTGAGGCCAGGAAAAGGATCTCGCTGCCCTGGTTCCAGTCCCCCACGTAGTGGGAGCCTGGTCCGAACGCCGCGGTCCAGGTCCGGTACCCCTCGTCGCCGAGCATCGCCTCCCAGACCTCGTTTCGAGGAGCCTGAATCACCGTGGAAAATCGCAATTTCTGCATCGTGCCTCCTGCGGCTCTCCCCAAGCAGCCTGGGAGGAGCATCTCCTCGATAGACTGATCCTAGCGCCAACTCTCATCGCCAGCGGCGTCGTTTTCTTCGGGATTCGAACCGTACTGCTCCTGGCGAAGGCGCCCAGCGTGCTGCCGTGCTGCCGTGCTGCCGTGCTGCCGGCGACGACGGCAAGCGCCAGGGTAGGGCCCGGGCCCGGTGTGAGCCTTCGAGCGGCAAGCCCCTTGACGCGACCGCTGAGCGCATCCAACCGAACTCCGGTTCAGCGGTCGCCTTCCGGCAGACCCGCCAAATGCGCATTACGCATAGATTCCGTGGGTCAGCTGCAGCAGGGCCTCCTCGACCTTGCGCTCGCCGATCTCCGTGTCCAGTAGGCTTAGCGGAATTGCGCCTCCGAGCGCTCTGGAACCGCAGCGCCAGCGATTCCGCCCAGCACTTTGCGCCCGCCAAGCAGCGCCGCGACCTCGGCTTCTGCCGTATCTGCCATTTGGCATTATTCTAGTGCCAGTTGACACCCGCCGCGAGCCAGTTTCACCCCGGGCAACAATGGTTTGCTCCGCTACTCGACGCTCGGGCTGCCCCAGTCTGGGCACTCGAACGGCTCCCATGCTGGGAGAACAGCGACAAGTCGATCGTTCACGAAGCGCAGCCCGATCGAGCCGAGCCACACCGCACCCTCCTTCTCGAACTCGTCATTTTCTGGCACCACCCCACGCGCTGCAGCAAGTACCTGCTCGCGATTCGCTGTCGTCACGAGCGGCATGGTCGCCATGCACGTCTTGAGCGCATGGCAGTGTTCGCGAAAGCTCTGGTCGCGGTGAGCGCGCGCGACACCCTGATCCAGGGCTGCGTAGAACCAGGCGGTGTTCGTGATCAGGAGAAGAAGAGCAAGAACCACACAGAGTATCCAAGGGAGCTTCATTTCCCACCGCCGAGGTCACGGTCGCGCTTGGCACCGGCTTGCCTAGCGATACTACGGTTGGGCGGCGGACCGCGAGCGAAGCGAGATCCCCGATGCACCGCCCTCCCAGGCACACGCTCTCTCCAAGCGGCCTGGGAGAAGCATCTCCATAGACCGATGCTAGTGCCAGCTCTCATCGACGGGAGCGTCGGCTTTCCTCGGGACTCGAACCTTGCTACGCCCGGCGAAAGCGCCCATCATCCTCCCGTGCTGCTGAGCCTCCCCCCAGTTCACGGACACCCCAAATGGCGCGAGAATGCGCCGGGAGTGTTCCATGGCATCATCAAAGAAGCAGCGTAGGCCGCGGCGCAAGTTCACCGCGGAGTTCAAGGCAGACGTCGTCCGCTTGTGCGAGAGCGAAAGCATTGTTGAGGTCGCTCGGCGCCTGGACCTGACGGAGACGGCGGTTCGCGCCTGGGTGAAGCAAGC
>JAEZYZ010000033.1 GCA_023418705.1 Pseudomonadota bacterium
CGGAGTCGACGAAGTTGACGGGATCGCCGCCGGCGTAGGCGTAGATTGGTGTCGCCGCCGGCGAAGCCGAGGGGGTCTTTGGCGGTCCAGCGCCCGGTGTCGGGGTCGTAGTCGCGGGCGCCGAAGCGGACGAGACCGGTGTCGGGGTCGTGGTGCCCGCCAGCGAAGCCGAAGGGCTGCAGGCCGGGCGCGGTGTCGGTGAGGACGCGACCCCAAGCGTCGAAGTCGAGGCGCTGGACGATGTCGCCGGTGGCAGCGTTGACGACGAGGCGGACGCTGCCGAGGTGGTCCTTGACGAAGCGGAAGGTCTCGCCGCCGCGGATCATGTACTCGGGCGCGAGGCCGCGGGCGTAGACGAACTCGGTGAGGTTGCCGGCGGCGTCGATCTCGGCGATGGGACGGAGGCCGTCGAGGTAGAGCCAGCGGTGGGTCAGGACGCCGTCGACGCGCTTGCCAATGCGGCGGCCGAGGCCGTCGATGACGTAGTCGATGGTGGTGGAGCCGTTCAGGGTGACGCGGAGCAGGTTGCCGAGCTCGTCGACCTCGAGCTCGTGGGCGACGGTGCCGTCGCTCTTTCGCAGGAGATCGCCGCTCGCCGTGTGCTCGTAGGTCCAGTTGCCGAAGCGGGTGAGGCGGTCCTGTTCGTCGTAGGCGGCGTCGATGATCTGGCCGCCGCTGGTGACGGAGGTGCGGTTGCCGTTGGCGTCGAAGCCGTAGCGTGTCAGCACGCCGTTTCGAGTGACGTCGGTCAGCCTGCCCAAGACGTCGTAGACGAAGGTCGTGGTGTTGGTTTCAGCGCCGACTCGCTCGGTGATGCGCGTGATGCGGCCGAGGCGATCGCGCTCGAAGTCCTGCGAGAACAGATCGGATCCGGCGGCGCTCGCGCTCAGGTGCTCGAGCTCGGCGAACGGGCTGAAGGCGCTCGCGGTGGCGATGGTCCCCATGGCCGTGCCCGTTGCGAGGCCGGTGTCCGCGTCGCGCTCGATGACGAGATCGCCGGCCCGCACGAGCAAGCCATCGTCGTCGTGGGCGAGCGTGACCGGGGCTCGACCGTTCACCGATAGGGAGGCGAGCCAGAAGTTCTCGTCGTACTCGGCCTCGACCGACCCGCTGACGTCGCCGCTCCAGCGCGTGGCAGTCCAGAGGGGACCGTCCGTTTCGAGGGCGACCGCGCCGCCATCGGGAGCGGTGACGGAGGCGAGGCTGCGAGTTTCAGGGTCGTACGCGAAGCGGGTGCTGCCGCGCGCGATCGTGACCGCGGTCGCGCGCCCGAGCTCGTCATGCGTGAAGGCGATTTTGCGGCCGTCCGAGAAGGTGATCTGCTCGAGGAGCAAGTCGGGGGTGTAGCGGTAGCTCGCGCTGCCGATCCCGGCGGGCTCGCCGGAGATGGGCGGCGGCCGCGAGTCGGTGAGCAGGTCGCCGGGGCCATAGTCGAACTCGTGCAGCGGGCGGCCTGGTGGGTGCAGGGCGCGAACGTTGTCGTTGTCGTCGAGATCCCAGGCAACGAGCTGCCCGTCGGGGCGCGTCAGGGCGTGGGCGCGGCCGGCAAGATCACGGGTAAAGGTGACGCTGCGGCCGAGGGCGTCGGTAGGCCGCTCGAGGAAACCGCCGTCGCCATACGTGAACGCGGCGGTGCGTTGTTGGTCGCCGCTTCCCCGCCGACTCTCGGTGACACGCCCGAAGTCGTCATAGGTCCAGGTGACGGGGGCCAGACCGGGCGCCGACCAGGACACGGGGCGCTGCCGTTCGTCGAAGGTGGTGACGCTGGTGCGGCCCATCGGGGAGACGGTGGTCAGGGTGCGTGTCTGTCGGTCGTAGAGCGTCTGATAGAAGCGACCGTTGATGTCGACCGACTCCTCCCACTGCTCGACGCTGAGCGCGTCGTCGGCTGCAGCGAGGAGCTTGCCGCGCATCGGGAACACGGTGAGCTCGCGACCGGACGGCGTGCGCAGCGTGGCTTGGCTGGGGTAGCTGCTCTGCGGGCCGAAGTGGGGATCGGGCTCGGAGAACGCGACCAGCTCGGTGCCGTCGGGCGAAGTCAGACGCGCGAGCGTGAGCTCGTCCGTCGCGACCGCCTGCTGCCCATCGGCGTCGATCACGGACTGTTCGAGGGTGCCGCCCGGCAGGTGGCGAACGACGTAGTCCGTCTTGTGCTGCTCGGTGGTCTCGACGCTCACCGTGTAGCCGTCCGGGGTCGGCGTGCGCGCGAAGGTTTCGCTGTAGCCGGACGCATCGGTGACGCTCGTGAGCCGGCCATTAGCGTCGAACCGGAACGCATGAACGCCTTCGTTCGGGTCGGTGAGCGACCGCAAGAGGTCCCCTTCGAACCTCAACCCGAGCGCTCTGCCGATCGGGTCTTCGATCGTTTTCAGGTTGCCGTTCTCGTCGAGCAGGAGCCTGGTCTTCTGTCCGAAGGGCGCGGTGATGGTGAGCTCCGCGGCGGTCCGCTCGAACGTGGTCGTCAGGCCGTCGGCGTCTTGCACCGAGCTCAGGCGACCGGCGTCGTCGTATTCGAATGACAACCCGACCAAGCCGGTCATCGCGTCGATGGTCTCTCGGTGCTTGCCGCGCGCGTCGAAGCGATACAGCCTGCGCCCGTCGCCGGACGGCAACAGCATCGCCTCCGTCCCGAGCTCCGGCATCCCCGGCGAGACGCGGAACAGCGTCGTCTCGGTCGCGATGTACAGGGCCCCGTCGCGGCCGAACGCGATGCCGTCGGGGGCGGGGATGTGCACGCGGGTCGCGAGCTGCCCGTCTTCGAGCGTCGCATCGCCGCCGCCGACCACCGTCTGGATCAAGCCGTCTGGGGTGACGCGGCGGATGCGGTCATTGAGCTGGTCTGCGATGTAGAGTGAGCCGTCGGCTGCGATCGCCAGCCCGCGTGGCTCGTTCAGCTGGGCGTCGACCGCGGCGCCGCCGTCACCCGCAAACCCAGGCTCACCAGTGCCGGCGACGGTGCGGATGATGCCGTCCGGCGTGATCTTGCGGACGCGGTGGCCCTCTCGTTCCGAGACGAAGATGCTGCCATCGGGCGCGGCGACCAGACCGCTCGGAACGAGCAGGAGCGCTTCGGTCGCGGGACCATCGCCGGCCGTGCCGCCCCCGGCGACGGTGGTGAGCTCGCCGCCCTCCAGACGCCAGACCTCGGCTCCTTGGGTCAGGTAGAGCTCACCCCGCACGCCGATGGCGATCCCCTCCAGATCGTCCACCACGGCTTCGACCAGCGGATCGTCGCTCGCTTCGCCGACCAGGGTGGTGACGCCGCCGGTCGGAGACACCGACCGAATGGCGTTGCGATAGTAGTCGGCGAACACGATGCTGCCGTCGCCCGCGATGGCCACGCCTTGCGGCGAGCCGAGCCGCAGCGCACCCGCTTCACCGGGGGCGCCTTCACCGGCGATCACCTCGACGCTGCCGTCGGGTCGCGCCCGGAGGATCCGACCGCGCTGGTCGTCGGTCACGACCACCGAGCCGTCCCCCGCGACGACGACGGCGTCGGGCGCGCCAAGGTCGAAGTCCTCGACGGGCCGGCGGACCACCAACGCGACGTTGTCGGCGCTCTTCTGATCACCCCAACCGAAGAAGACGGTCTGACTGACCGGGTCGTAGGCGTGGAGCGCGTCGAGGCTCACGCCGCCGAGGTCGTAGCCCTTGGCGTCCCAGACGCCGACGCGCGTCTCGAGCTCCTGGAACACGAACGCCACCGGCGTCGGGATCGAGACCTCCCCATCCTCGGTCAATGGGATGTCAGCGATGCCGAACTCGCCTCCCGCACGCACCAGGCCTGCGAAGGCGTTGCCGATGAGCACGCGCGCGACCTGCGGTCCTTGAACGAGCTGTCCCAGGCTGTTTCTGCCGTCCCAGACCACCACGTGTTTCTGATTCGGGCGGGCGTCGAAGAACTGCGTGAAGCGCTGTCCGGCGATCTCGACCTGCGACAGCACGCCCACCAGCCCCTCTGGGATGTCGTCGGTGGTGACGGGAACCTCGAGCTGAAAACCGGGACCGTAAGCCGTCGTGCGATCGCTCTGGTAGTGCAACGAATACGGCGTGCCGGCGATCGCGATCGTCTGCGCGAGCGCCTGGGTTTCGATCACAGCGGCGCCGCGGCGGCTCGGCACGTCGAGCGGCCTGGCGATCACGCTTCCCGCGTTCGGTGCCGTGGCGGTCGGCGGTGCGGTGATCGTCATTCCGCTGAAAACCCAGGTCGAAAAGTGGGACACCTCGGCGCGCCAAACGCGGTCTCCAGCTTCGAAGCGCTTGCTCACCTCCCCGAGCTCGGCCGCATCGATGCCCAGCTCGGCGAGCGTGTCGCTGTCCTCCGGCGCGCCATCGCCATCGGCGTCGAGCGACGCCGTGCCGCCCGCCACGCTCAGCACCTCGAGCACGCGGCCCGCCGAAGCCGCCTCCCATTCGGAGCGCTCCGGATTGTAGAACCCGAGCGGCACCGGAGCGCCGGCAGGCAAGCCGAGGAAGTTGTCGATGTAGACGGCGACCGGCTCGCTGAAGCGCACCGAAGACGCGCCGAGCGCCGTTGCGTCATCGACGCTGAGCTCGAGACCCAGCTGAACACCAGCCCGCGGCAGCGTGCCCGGGGCAAACCGTGGCGCTGCGCTCCAGCCCTCCCCAGTGGCCGCGGGCAGATCGACCGGGTACTGGGTGACGCGGACGCCCAGGCTGGCGAGCTCCTGCGAGGTCCCGTCCGGGAGCTCGGCCGTCGCTCGGGTGCCCGGCTTGAACACGACCACGGCTTCGCGGCTCCCGTGTTCGTCCTCGACCCGGTCGCTCGCAGCGACCTGCGCCGCCGCGGCGCCCGCCCGCACCGTCGTGGCCCGCTGGGTCGGCTCGATGAGCCCCACCTCCGGCAGCGTCTCGTACCGCTGCCACGCCGGGTGCATCACCCGCTCTGCCGAGACGAAGCCGTCGCGCGCGTACTCGAAGACCAGCCGATCCCCGCCATTGACGGCCATGTCGAACAAGCCGTCGGGGCGCGTCTCCGTGTAGCCGTACTCGTCGTGCCCCTTTACGCGAATCCGAACTCCCGCGAGGGCCGCCCCGCCAGCGTCCACCACCTTGCCTCGGACGATCGCGACACGCCGCGCATCGAAGGCCGCCGGATCCGCCTCCTTCTGGATAGGATCGACGCCGAGATACAAGAACTGCGCGCTCTCTCCCACCGTGGTCGCGACCGTTCGATCCACCGGCGGCACCAGCGCGCACACCTCCCCTGCCGCCCGGCAGTCGAGATCCGCGCAGTCCGCGTGCCCGTCACCATCGTTGTCCGCGCCGTCATCGCACGCCGTCTCGGCCGCGCGCGCCGCCGGCTCCGAACCACCACCGCTACCGCCCCCGCCGTCTGGAGCGTCCGTCCCGCCGCAGCCGCTCAGAACGAGCCAGATACCCAGTATCGTCGCAGAAATCCCGATCCGCTGACCCATGAGGTGCTTCCTTCTCGAAAGAGGCCGGGATGGGTCGGCCGCCGCCGCGGGCGGTTGCGTGTAACGCGAAGGTTTTTTGGAGCCCAGAGCCCGGGCCCGGGCCCGGGCCCGTCACAGAAACCGAACGAATCCTGCGCTTGGCCGCTTCGCTTGGCCGAGTGAGCCGCATGCACTCACGTCACCAACGCCCTCATCGTTTGCAGCTCCTGGCGTCGCGCGCCGCCGACATGCGGCATCGGCTCACCGAATCCGAGGCTCGGCTGTGGGCTTGCCTGCGCGGCCGCCGGCTGGGCGTCACCTTCCGGCGGCAGCTCGTCATCGGCAACAGCATCGTCGACTTCTGCGCTCCAGTTGCGCGCCTCGTCGTGGAAGTGGACGGCGGCTATCACGCCCGGCGCGTCCACGCCGACGCCCGTCGAGACCGAGCCCTGGCACAAGCCGGGTATCGGGTGCTGCGGATAGACGCCGACCTGGTGATGCGCGACTTGCCCGCCGCCGTGGCGCTCGTCAGGGACGCGCTGGCGCGTGCGCACGGCTGTTGATGCTCCCCCGGCTTGGGTTCGGCACTGTACGACCGGGCGTGCTCGCTGCGCTGCGCGCGCCCGGGGCCCTCATGCTGCGTGCTCGCGCGGCCGGCATTTCAAGAGACATACGGCTAGCCGCGCTGCGCGCGCGCGAGGGTCCCGCAGAG
>JAEZYZ010000101.1 GCA_023418705.1 Pseudomonadota bacterium
CCTTGCGGAGCGGCCGCGGCGGGTGGGGGACGTCGCGGCTCTTGCGGGCGGGCAGCCGGCCCCGACGTGCCGCCGCCCCCGCCCAGCCGGCGCTCGAGCTGTGACAGTCGGGTGATCAGATCGTCGATGGGGATCAACGCCGGCCGGCGCGCGAGCCGCACCAGCAGCATCTCCAGCGCCGCGCGGGCCTGGCCGCTGCGCACGACGTCGTCGAACCCTTGTGAGAAGCCCTGGTGGAGCCGGAGCAGGTCGTCCTGGCTGGTGCGTTGAGCGAGCGAGGCGACATCGCCTTTCTCCTCGTCGGCCAGGTCGAGCAAACCGCCCGGGTCTTTGCAGACC
Organism: Pseudomonadota bacterium; assembly: GCA_023418705.1. Lineage (GTDB taxonomy): Bacteria > Myxococcota_A > Polyangia > Polyangiales > Polyangiaceae > JAEZYZ01. The sequence continues at coordinate 340 of JAEZYZ010000101.1, forward strand.
TTGGCGACCACCAGGTCGCGCAGCAATGCCAAGAGGTCGCGCGCGACGTGGGCGACGTCGTAGCCCTGATTGGCGAGCTCACCGACGATGCCGAGGCAGCGCTCGGCGTCCCCGCCCACCAGCGCGCCCGCCAAATCGTGCAACACCTGGCGGCTCGCCACGCCGAGCACGCGCGCGACCGCCTCCTCCTCGAGACCGCCGTCCTGCCAGGCGATCACCTGATCGAGCAGGCTCATCGCGTCGCGCATGCTGCCGGCCGCCTCGCGGGCGATGATCGACAGGGCTTTGTCGTCGCTCCGAATGCCTTCTTCGGCGAGCACGAAGCGCAGCCGCTCGACGATCTTCTGGGTCGAGATGAGCTTGAAGTCGAAGCGCTGGACGCGGCTCAGGATCGTGACCGGAACCTTGTGCACCTCCGTGGTGGCGAAGATGAACTTCACGTGGGGGGGCGGCTCCTCCAGCGTCTTCAGGAAGGCGTTCCAGGCGTTTTGCGACAACATGTGGACCTCGTCCACGATGAAGATCTTGTAGCGATCGCGGTTCGGCCGGTAGGGCAAGGAGTCTTGCAGCTTGCGGACCTCGTCCACTCCGTTGTAGCTGGCGCCGTCGATCTCCCGAACGTCGATGTCCGTGCCCGCCGTGATCTCGAGACAGGCGGAGCACTTGAGGCAGGGCGTCGCCGTCGGTCCCGGGTCCTCGCTGCGCGGGCCCGCGTCGGGGTCGCCCATGCAGTTGAGGCTCTTGGCCAGGATGCGCGCGCTGGTCGTCTTGCCGACGCCGCGCACCCCGGTGAAAAGGAATGCGTGCGCCACGCGACCGCTCTGGATGGCGCCGGCGAGCGTCCGGGCGACGTGCTCCTGACCGACCAGGTCTTCCCAGCGCATCGGGCGCCACTTGCGGGCCAGCACGACGTAGCTCATCGCGCTCAGTCGGTAGCAGATCGCCGCCCGCGCCTCCACCCGCCACCGGCCCGGCGCCGCTTTGCTGGCAGAAGCGCCCCCCGGTCGCGCCCCAGCGCCGCCACAAAGCGCGCGCGGCGCGGCGGCCAGCGCAGCGCGGCGCGGGTCACGAGCTGCCGGGTTCATTTTGCCCGCGGGCAGCATTGATGGAGCTTCGGACTGATCGGTGCTCTAGCTCCGCGAGCCGGCAGCCGATACCTTCGGGGCGTGCGAGCCGACCGTCTCTTGCCGTTGATCGCCTGCCTGGCGCCGCTCTGCGCCTGCTCCCTCCCTCGTGCGCCCCAGCACCGACCGGAGGCGGTTGGCGCCGAGCCGCCCCGAGCGGCGCCGCGTGCCGCGCAGCCCCCGCCCGAGCTCGAATGGGTGCGTTGGACACCGCTCTCGACGCCGATGCCCACCCAGCCGCCCGTGGTGGACATCGTCTCCCCGGTCGCCGACGGTGAGGTAGCGCTCGAAGCGGCGCCGACGACGCCCGTCGTGCTGACGGCACGAGACTGGACCCTCGAAGGAGGCCGGGGCCTGCAGGTCGGGCTCGATGACTTTCGGCCCAGGGTCGTGCAGGCCGACGGCCAGCAGCTCACCCTGCGCGATCTGGTGCCGGCGGATCGCCCCATCCCACCCGGCGAGCACGTCTTGTGGGCGGTCGCCGTGCTGCCGGGCGGTGAAGCGGTCAAGGCGCCCGCATCGACCACCTCAGGCCCGGGGCCGGCCGTGCTGCGGCGGTTCTGGGTTGGCCCGAAGGGAGCGCCTCGAATCGATCTGGCGGCGCCGCGCGTTTTCTACAGCCAGCCGCGCGGCACCTACAACGGCGAGGCGGCCGCGGACGCCGTCCTGCTCGACGTCTACCTGTTCAACGTCGATGCGAACGCCCCGTTGTCGCTGGTCGCGACCGTCGAGGATCGCTTCGGCCGACAATCCCGGAGAGCGCTCGGCGCCTGGCAGGCCTACGGCCTCGGGTCGGCCCCTAGCGGCGACTATGACGTGACGGTCGAGCTCGACACCGGGAGCGACGGGAAGGTGCAGCGCGTCACGCGCACCATCACCGTCAACCGAGAGGTTGAGGTAAAGTCGCGCTGAAACGAAAGTCATGGCCCCTGCTTTCCTGTTTGGCGCGCTGACGGCGTGGGCGCTGGCCCAAGTGGCGCTCGGCGTCTTCTTCACGCTCGCGCACGCGCTGGGGAAGCGCGAACCGGAGTATCGGCTCTTCGGGCTGCTCTGCTTCATGACCGCGGTGTCGACGGCGGCCACCGGCTTCAGCTACGTGCTGCAGAGCGAGCAACAATGGCAGGTCACCGCAGCGCTCGGCCATGCCGGCGGCGTGGCGGCGACGGCGCTCAACCTGCATTTCGTCGTGCGCTACGCCGGCGTCCGGCGCGTCCGCCTGATCGCGGCCGTCAGCTACGCGCTGGTCGCCGCCTATGGCCTGCTTTTGATCGCGGGCGCCTGGTGGCAACCCGGCTCCATCGTCTCGCGCCCCTACGACGTCTTCGGCGCGACCTTGCAGCACGTCAGCGCGACACCAACCCCGCTGGCGGCCAGCTTCTACGCGCTGGCGTTCATCGCGCTGGCGACCAGCTTCTGGCTTTTGTTCGAAGCCTACCGCCGTGGCAAGCGTGAGGCGCTGTGGTCGCTGATCGGGCTCTCCGCCGTCATGGGCGCGGGCATCAACGACATGTTGTTCGTGACCGGCGCCATCGACGCGACGATCTACCTCGTGCCGCACGCCATCCTTCCCTACGCGTTCGCCGTCGGCAGCACGCTGCTGTTTCGCTACAGCACCACCGCCGGTCAGCTCGAACAGGTGGCGACCAGCCTGCGCCAACGCACCGAAGAGCTGCGCCATTCGCATCAGGAGATCCGCCTGATGCAGGACGAGCTGGTCCGAAAAAAGCAGCTCGCCGCGGTGGGAGAGCTGTCAGCGGCGATCGCGCACGAGGTGCGCAATCCGCTGGCCATCATCGTGAACGCCGTCGCCGGGCTCCGCCGCACCCACACCGGCGAGCAGGATCGGCAGATGCTGCTCGACATCGTGGACGAGGAGACGGCCCGCCTGAACCGCCTGGTGACCGACTTGCTGCGCTTCGCGCGCCCGGTGAACGTGAAGCGGTCGGTGGTCTCTCTGGTGGAGCTCGCCGAACGGGCGCGCTCGATCGCGCGCAGCGGGTGCGAAGTGAAGATAGAGTCGATCCCGGACGCCAAGCTCACGAACATCGCCGCCGATCCAGGCTTGTTGCGCCTGGTCTTCGACAATTTGGTGAGCAACGCCTGCCAGGCGATGCCCGAGGGCGGCGCCGTGCAGATGCGCGTGCGCCAGGCCGAGATCGGCGGGCGGCCGGCGGTGGCGGTGGACGTCGACGACACCGGTCATGGTATGGACGACGTGGTGCTCCGCCGCGCGACCGATCCGTTCTTCACCACCCGCCCGAGCGGCACGGGCCTCGGGCTGCCCATCGTGGAGCGCATCATGGAGGCGCACGGCGGTCGCTTGGAGATCGACAGCGAGCAGGGGCGCGGCACGCGCGTGACGCTCGTCTTCCCCCTGGTCGATGCGGTGGGTGAGGAGCTCGGCAGCGCCGTCGGGGTGGCGTCGTGACCGCCCAGCGCGAGGCGCTGGTGGCGCTCGACAAGCGCCGCGTCTGGCATCCGTACACCCCGATGCAAGCCTACATCGAGCAGGGGCGTCCGCTGGTGATCGAGCGGGCCGAAGGCGCTCGGCTGTACGATCTCGACGGCCGCTCGTACATCGACGGCAACAGCTCCTGGTGGACCGCGGTGCTGGGGCACGGCCACCCCCGGCTCGTGGGCGCGCTCGAGCGCCAGGCGAGGACCCTCTGCCACACGGCCCTCGCCGGCATCGTCCACGAGAACGCGGCCGTGCTCGCCGACGAGCTCGTGCAGGTCGCGCCGCCGGGTCTCGATCGGGTGTTCTTCAGCGACGACGGCTCGACCTCGGTCGAGGTGGCGCTGAAGCTGTCGCTGCAGTTCTGGTCGCAGAACGGCCGACCCGAGCGGCGGCGTTTCATCGCGCTCGATGGAGCGTTTCATGGGGACACCCTGGGCGCGACGGCGCTCGGCGGCGTCGAGGTCTTTCGGCGGCCCTTCGCCTCCGTGCTGCTCGACTGCGTCCACGTCCCGTCGGCGGCGGACGGCTTCGAGCGGGCGTTCGCCGCGATCGAGGCGCTGGTGGAGCGAGATCGGGACCACGTGGCGGCCGTCGTGCTCGAGCCCATCGTGCAAGGAGCGGCGGGCATGCGCATCTACGACCCGGAGTTTCTGCGCCGGGTCCGGGAGCTCACCACGCGGCACGATCTGCTGCTGGTCGCCGATGAGGTCTTCACCGGCTACGGGCGCACCGGCCCGATGTGGGCCTGCGAGCACGCTGGCGTCGCGCCAGATCTCTTGTGTCTGGCGAAGGGCTTCACCGGGGGGCTCTTGCCGATGGCGGCGACGCTCGTCTCCGCGCGGGTCTTCGAAGGCTTTCTGGGTCCGCCGGAGCGGGCCTTCTATTACGGGCACACCTTCTGCGGCAACCCGCTCGGCGCGGCGATCGCGCGTGAGGTGCTCGCGGTTTTCCGCGAGGAGCAGGTGCTCGAGCAGGCCGCCCGCAAGGCGCGGCGCATCGCCGCGTTCTTCGAAGGCGTGCGAGGGCGGCCCGGCGTTCGTGCGACCCGCGCCCTCGGGATGATCGGCGCGCTCGACCTCGAAGGCGAGGGCGGCTACCTCGATCGCGCTGGCTGGCGCGTGGTCGAGGCGGCGCTAGAGCGGGGGGCCTACCTCCGGCCCCTCGGCAACGTGGTGTACGTGGCACCGCCGCTCAACATCCCGGATGCCGATCTGGAAGAGCTGCTGCAGATCGTCGACGCGGCGCTCGGGTGCTTGGCTTGACCGGCGTCACCCGAGCGCGCAGGCTTCGGGCGGTCCATCATGCCCCAGCGCAAGCGTTATCTCTTCGTTTGTGTGAACCGCCGGCCCGACGGCACGCCGAAAGGGTCCTGCGCCGCGCGTGGCTCGGTCGAGCTGCACGCCGAGCTCAAGCGCCTGCTCAAAGAGCGCGGCCTCGCCCAGACGGAGGTGCGTGCTTGCACCAGCAGCTGCCTCGACACCTGCTGGGCGGGCCCGACCATCGCCGTCGAGCCCGACAACTATTTCTACGGTCGCGTGAGGCAGGAGGATCTGCCCGAGATCGTCGCAGGGTTCGAGCGCGGTGAGCGGGTGGAGCGCCTGGTGCTCAAGCCCGAGGATTTCGTCGAGCCGCGCGAGCTCAAGAAGCAGAACGGTGGATGATCGGCGCGCGGGGATCGACCCTCGAGCTGTTGGGCTGCTGCTGGCCCGAGGGGTCGCCGCGCGACGCCGTGCCGCTGGTGATCCGGTTGGCGCTCGCTTCGGCGAGCGCGCGCCGGCCCTGGAGCGTGGCGTTGCCGGCGCAGCTCCTGGGCCCGGCTGCTTCGGCGACGCCCGCCGGGATCGGCTGGCTCGGCGTGTCGCGCCGTGGCTGGCGGCTCCGGGTGCACGCGCCCGGCGGCGCTGACGCGGCGCTCTTGTTTCGCGGGGAGGCCGAGCTCGAGCCGGGCCGGCCCATTTTCTCCTGCAGCCGCCTGCGCGGAACCCTGTTTCCGGCCGGCAGCGATGCCCATCGCGCCGAGCTAAGGTTCGACTACCGCAAGGACCTCGGCGTGCTACTCAGGGCTCTGCTGCGGGAGCGGGTCGGGCGAAGGCCGTTGGTCGCCAGCTGAGCGCTGGAAGCCGAAGAGCGCCGGAGCGAGGTGGGCGTTTCGGTCGCGAAAGACACGCTCGCCCCTTCCGCTCTCTCCCCGCATCCACAAAGGAGGGCCATGAACATGCAACGATTGGATCCGAAGGCATCCGTCCTGGTGGTGGTCGACGTGCAAGAGCGGCTCGCTTCGGTGATGCCGCCGAGCGAGATCGAGCGCCTGCAGCGAGCGGCGACCATCCTGCTCACGGCCGCGCCGTTGCTGGGCGTCTCGGTGCTGCGGACGGAGCAATACCCCAAGGGGCTCGGCCCGACCCTGCCAGCCCTCCAAGCGCTGCTCGATCAGGCGGGGGCGCGCTCGTTCGAGAAGACCGCCTTTAGCGCTTGCGACGCGGGCGGTTTCCTGGGGGCGCTCGAGGCCACCGGCGCCCGCGCGGCGGTCGTCGTCGGCATGGAAGCGCACATTTGCGTGTATCAGACCGTGCGCGACCTGGTGCAGCGTGGGCTCGAGGTCCACGTGCCGATCGACGGCGTCGTCTCCCGGCGCGAGGATCATCGGGACGTGGGGCTCGCCTTGTGCGAGCGCGCTGGGGCCGTGCGCACGACGGCGGAGACGGTCGCGTTCGACTGGCTCGGGGGGTCGGGGACGGAGGCGTTCAAGGCGATTTCCCGGGTCGTCAAGTGAGGCGCGGCGCCGATTTCAGGCGACTCCTGCCGTCCCCAGGCGCAATTTGACAAGCTTGTGGACAAAATGTTCGTCGCCTGACATCATGTCGGCATGAATGACAGACTGTCTGAGTCCGGCTTTTCTGCTGCGGACGGGGCGGATCCGGCAGAATCTTCTGGGGCAAATAACGTTGGGGAAAAATCTCTGAGCGATGTGACGGTTCTGGTCGTGGACGACGAACCGAGCAACCTGACCTCCCTGCAGAAGATCTTTCAGCGCGAAGGCATGCGCGTGCTCACCGCCGAGAACGCTCGCCAAGCCCTGGAGGTCGCCCGCCGCCATCGGGTGCAGGTCGTGCTCACCGATTTGATGATGCCGGGCACCAACGGCGTGGAGCTGCTGCGCGCCCTCAAGGAGGTCACGCCGGACACCGAGGTGGTGCTCATGACTGCCTACGGCACGGTGGAGACGGCGGTGCAAGCGATGCGAGAGGGCGCCTACGACTTCGTCGAGAAGCCGTTGAAGCGGATGACCATCGTCAAGAGCGTGCGCAAAGCGGCGGAGCGGCAGTCGCTGGTCGCAGAAAATCGATCCTTGCGCCGCGAGCTCAAGCTGCTCACCAGCCGCGAAATCGTCGGTCAGAGCGCGGCGCTGCGCCGCGTGCTCGATGTCGCGACGCAGGCCGCGCCATCGAGCGCCACGGTGCTCGTGCTGGGGGAGAGCGGCACCGGCAAGGAGCTCATCGCCCGCTACATCCACTCGAAGAGCGCGCGCGCCTCGGGGCCGTTCGTGGCCGTCAACTGCGCCGCCATCCCCGAGTCGATCCTCGAGGCAGAGCTGTTCGGTCACGAACGGGGGGCCTTCACCGGCGCGGTCGGCAAGCGTGAGGGACGCTTCGCGCGGGCGCGGGGCGGCACGCTGTTTTTGGACGAGATCGGGGAGCTTAGCCCGCAGGTGCAGGTGAAGATCCTCAGGGTGCTGCAAGAGGGCGAATACGAGCCGGTCGGGGGACACACCATCAAGGCGGACGTGCGCATCGTCGCGGCCACCAATCGAGATCTCGCCGCCGAGGTCGAAGCGGGTCGCTTCCGAGAGGATCTCTTCTATCGCCTGAACGTGATCGCCGTCACGGCGCCGCCGCTGCGGGCGCGCCGCGAAGACGTCCCGCTTTTGGTCGACCACTTCCTCGGCATCTACTGCAAGAAGAACGGGCGGTCGCGCCTGAACGTGCCTCGCGACGTGCTCGGCAAGCTGCTCGACTACTCGTGGCCGGGCAACGTCCGCGAGCTCGAGAACGTCATCGAGCGCGCGGCGGTGTTGTGCCGTTCGGATCAGCTGCGGCTCGAGGACCTGCCGGAATCGGTGGCGCAAGCCAGCAGCCGCGCCCCGGCGAGCCTGAGCTTCTCGATCGGCACGCCGCTCGACGAGGTCGAGCATCGCTTGATTCGAGAGACGCTGGCCTATACCGAAGGGGACAAGTCCCTGGCGGCCCAGCTGCTCGGCATCTCCACGCGCACGATCTACCGCAAGCTGGGCGAACAAGAGTGAGCTGGCTCGGGGGTGTCGAACTTGCGGCCGGCCGACGCGCGTCCGTTGCTGGGCATGAACGCGACGCTTGGTGTGTTGCCGGACGTCTCAAGGCGCGAGCGCGACTGCCGTTTGACAGTTTGTCAGCCGCGCCGAGTTATCGGGTCCATCTTTGCCAGCTTGGCGCGAGAGCAGCCGGCGGTGGCTCCGAAATCTCTGATTTTCAAGCAGTTTTTTCATCGTTGACCCTGGCATGACTCTCGCTTAAGGCCCCTGGTGCACCCGTGGCTCTCGATGCGCTGCTGAAGAAGTATTTTACCGTCGTCATTCTCGGTTTGGTGGCGCTCGCCGCGTATTTTCAGGCTGCAGGGCTGACGCAGCTGGTCGGGACTGCGCTGATGAGCGACGAGCAGGGGCTGGCTGCGGCGACGCGGACCAAGCCCGCGACGCGTCCGAGCAAGGGGACCGAGTCCGCTTCGGCGGAGCCGATCTTGGCGCGCAACCCCTTCGACTCGGTGACCGGTCCGCTGAACGCGAAGCCCGTGCCGACCGAAGCCGTGCCCCAGCGGGTCGACCTGTCCGATCCGCTCTCCGCGCCGGCTTGCGACGGCGTGCGCGTCCTCATCGTGACCGAGTCGGAAGACCCGCTCTGGAGCTTGGCGGCCTTGCAGGCCCCGGGTGAGCAAGCGCCCAAGCTGCGGCGGGTGGGCGACGACGTCAGCGGCAAGCAGGTGGCGTTCATCGGCTTCAACCCGCGCGAGCGCAGCCCCGCCGTCTGGATGACGAACACCGGGTCGATCTGCCAGGCGCTGCTCTTCAAGGAGCAACCCGCCGCACAGGCGGCGCCGGCGCCGAAACCAGAGCAGAACGCGCCCCCGCCGCCGCCGAACCGTGGGGGTGGGGCGGGCACCGTCCCGGCGGACATCGCTTCGAAGATTCAGAAGGTCAGCGAAAACGAGTATCACGTCGACCGCGCGGTCGTGGACAAGATCTTGGAGAACCAGGCGGAGCTGATGCGCTCGGCGCGCATCGTGCCGGAGCAGAAAGACGGCAAGGTCGTGGGCATCCGTCTGTTCGGCATTCGACCGGACACGCTCCTTGGTACGCTCGGTTTCCAGAACGGAGATCGCCTGGAGTCGATCAACGGCTTCAACATGGCGAGCCCGGAGAAAGCTCTGGAGGCCTACGCACGGCTCCGCACCGCCAGCAACCTCGCCGTGAAAGTGAATCGTCGCGGCCAAGAGACTTCCATCGACTATCGAATCAAGTGACCTGCACCATGCTGCCTGCTTTTGCTCTCCGTTTGGGTAGAGGTCGGACGACCTCGCCTCGCCGACGCCCCATCGCTTTCATGGTTTGTGCGCTCGCCTTCTTGGGCGCCGATTTGGCCTTCGCTCAGGCGCCGCCCTGT
>JAEZYZ010000104.1 GCA_023418705.1 Pseudomonadota bacterium
CGCCCACGGCGACGTCGCGCCCGCGTGGCGTGCAGCCGCGCAGTGTCCAGCCGTCGGCGGGGACTCAAGAACGGCCGGCCGGGCTTCTGCGGCCAGCGCGCCCAGAGCGTGCTAACCTGCGGACACCGACGCCGGCGGCGGACCCGTCGGTGCGAAGGAGCGAGCCCAGCACACCTTCGGCGGCGGTGCGTTCGAAGCCGCCGCCGGCGCTTGGTGGTAGCGAAATCGTCGACCCCTGGGCAAAATGAACGAGACCATAGCTTTGTTGGGGCCTCCAGCGGACAAGGCGGTGCTTTAGGTGGCCAAAAAACAACTTCTTTTGGTGGATGCAGATCCCCGCAGTGTGCGGGTGCTCGAGGTCAGCCTGAAAAAGGCTGGCTACAGCGTCACCACGGCGACCGACGGCGCCGACGCCCTCGACAAGATCCAGTTCTCCGCACCCGATCTGATCCTGAGCGACACGCGGCTGCCGCGCCTGGACGGCTACGAGCTGGTGCGCCGGCTCAAGGACACCGCGGAGTACAGCGGCATCCCGATCGTCTTTTTGACCAGCCAGAAGTCGATCGAAGACAAGATCCGCGGGCTCGAGCTGGGCGTCGAAGACTACCTGACCAAGCCCATCTTCGTGCGGGAGTTGATCGCGCGCGTGAACCTCCTGCTCGCCAAACGCACGCAGGAGCGCATCGCGACCAGCGTTCCGACCAGCGCGCGCACGCGCCTGAGCGGGTCGCTCGAGGACATGGGGGTGGTCGACCTGTTGCAGACGTTCGAGGTGAGCCGCAAGAGCGGCGTGGCGCGCATCACCGACGCGCGCAAGCGCGAGGCGTTGATCTTCTTCCGCGACGGCAAGGTGGTCGACGCCGAGCTTGGCCGCCTGCGCGGAGAGGAGGCCGTCTACCGTTCGCTCATCTGGAACAGCGGCATCTTCGAGGTCGAGTTCAAGCCCATCAACAACGAGGACATCATCCCCACGTCCACCCAAGGGTTGTTGATGGAAGGCATGCGGCGGGTGGACGAGTGGGGACGGCTGTGTGAGCAGCTGCCGCCGCTGTCGACGGTGTTCGACATCGATCACGATGAGCTCCGCGAGCGGCTGAACGAGATCCCGGACGAGCTGAACGGTATTTTGCGGCTGTTCGGCGGGCGGAACACGCTGGTCGACGTGATCGACGCCTCGCCGTACGAGGATTTGTCGACGCTGTCGACGGTGACCAAGCTGTTCTTCGAGGGCTTGTTGGTGGTGTCGGATCAGCCGGCGCACGACGCCGAGCTCACTCTGGCGGGTGAGTCGGATCACGTCCGGATCAGCGCGCCGTCGGAGGACGACGACATCGTCCCGGAGCGTCTGCCGAGCGAACCCCGGCTGCAGCTGGCCGAGCCCCGCGGTTCGTGGCGCCCGTCGGCGCCCCAGATCCCGCTGCCGCCGCCTCGGGATCAGCTCGTGCGCACGCTGCCGGGGGCGGGCGGGTCGAGCGCGGGCGTCGCGCTGGCGGCCGCCGCGCCGTCGCCTGAGCCGGCCCTGCAGGCCGCAGCGGAGCCGGCGCTCATCGAGTCGCCCGCTCGAGACACGCTCGCCGAGCCTGTCGAGGCGCCACCGCCGCCACCCCCCCAGGACGCCGAGGCGGGTGAACGCGCCGGCCCGCCGCCGCTGCCTCCGCCGCCCGAAGGCACCGTCCATGAACCTGCCCGCGAAGCCGCGGCTGCTCGGGAGCCGTTCGTGGCCCCCAAGCGCGAGCAAGGGAAGACGCGGATTGGGCTGCCGACGATCGCCGATCTCGAGAGCGCCGGCGCCCTGACGGCGCCGTCGGCGGTGATCCCGTCGTCGCACGGCGCTGGTCGCGAAGGAGTGGGCGCGCGCGGCCCAGCGGGCAAGGTGATCCCCTTTCCCGCGCGCAAAGAGGAGGAGGTCGGACCCTCCCGCGAGGCGGCGGACGCGGCGGTGCCGACGACCGCGGCCAGCGCGGAGGCCGACGCGGAGCCGCAGCGCGCTCCGGTGCCCAGCGGCGTCCAGGTGAGCGAGGCGCCGCTGACGCCACCGGCGGCGGAGCCCTCGGCTCCCTCGGCGCCGAACCTGGGAGGGGAGCTCGGCGACGACTTCTTCTCCGTCGGTGACGAAGGGCGCTACGAGGGCGGTCCAGCGGCAGTGGTCGAGCAGCGGGAGGAGCTGCGAGCGCTGAGCGAGGAGATCGAGCACGAAGAGATCCTGCGAACGTCGCGGCACCCCGCTGCGGACGCTCGCCGCGCCCGCTACATCCAGCTGGTCGCCGGGGTGCTGGGCTTTGGGGTGGCGGTGTTCGCCGTGGCGGTTTGGCGAGCGTCGACCTCGACCGAGGAACCCGCGCCGGATCGCGCCGTGGCGCCCGCGATGGAGCCGGTGGTGCCGGCTGCGGCCGAGCCCGCGCCGACAGCGGAGCCGCCGCCGCCCGCCGTGGACGAGATCCCGCCGCCGGTCGCCGCCGAAGACCTCGAGGCGGCCGAGCAGGGCGTCGCGGCCGCGGAGGAGGTCCCCACGACGGCGGAGCCCAGCGCCGCGATCGCGCCGCCAGCGCCTGCCGCACCGAGGTCTGCGC
>JAEZYZ010000150.1 GCA_023418705.1 Pseudomonadota bacterium
CCACAAGCCCCCGCCGCCGCGCCGAGCGCGCCGAGCGCGCCGCCGCCCGAGCCCTTCGATCGCGAAGCGCTCGTGCTCGTCGAGCTGGAGGGCAAGACGTTCGTCTATTGGGAGATCCCCCACCGAACGCTCGAGCGCGCGGCGGCGCGGCGACCTGGCGGCCGCGCGGTCATCAAAGTCGTGGTGCTCACGCCCGACTGGGACGGCGCCCGCCGGGGTGAGCAGGTGCTGTCCATCGATGCGGCCCAAGGGCACCGTCCGATCGCGCGTCCTCCGGACGCGGTGGTGCGCGCCGCGATCGGCTGGGAGACGGACCGGGAGTTCGTGCCCTGGGCGCTCGCCAGCCAGCTGGCGCCGATTGCCAACGGGGCCGATGTCCCGCCCCTGGAGCGCCGCGTGCGGGCCGCGCTCGGTGCGCCCCAGGCGGCAGCGGGCGGCTGAACAATCCGCGCAACCCGGGCGCGAGCGAGCCCGACCCGCCCGGCATGCGCAGCCGATGCTGGTTCGGGTTGTTGGCGTTGCTGGCGATGGTGAGCCCGACCCGGGCTCAAGCGCTGCAACAACAGACCGGTTCGTTCGTGCTCAGCGTGCGCGGCGCCTACCGCTTTTCGGAGACATCCACCGAAGCGCTCGCGGAGCTCAGCGTGTCCATCCCGCTCGATCGGGTCGCGAGGGCGACCGGTGCTCGCTCGCCGAGCCCGCGCCGAGCGCCGGCGCTAGCACTCGCCGCCTCGGCAGCGGCGCTCGCCCAGGTGCCGGCCGCGCCTCAAGACCCCTCGTCCGAGGCGGCGGCGCAACCAGCGCCCCCGCCTGCCGCTCCGCGCCCGAGCCCAGCGTTCGAGCTGACGCCAAGCCTGGTTCGTGCGACCGTCGCCGCCGCCCTCCGGGCCGCGGGATATCGAAAGCTCGAGCGCCGATTCGAGAGCCTGGCCTCGCGCGCTCGGGTCTCCGCCGCGTTTCCGGAGCTGCGGCTGCGAGGGGCCCGCGGCTTCGACTACACGCGGCGGCTCTCGCCGACCACCGCCGACCCCTACCGCTACACGGAAGCGGGCGCCGCCGATCTGCTGCTCGAGGCGCGCCTGAGCTGGAAGCTCGACCGGCTGCTGTTCGCCGACGAGGAGATCGCCATCGAGCGGCTGCGGCACTCGGCGCGGGCGGAGCGGCGCGCGCTGGTCAGCCGGGTGATCGCAGCGCTCATCGCCTGGCAGCGGGCCGCGCTCGATCGGGCCGTCGCCGTCCTGCCGGAGGAGCGGCTGGAGGCCGAGCTCCGCGCGCTCGCGGCCGTCGTGGAGCTCGACTTGCTGACCGACGGCTGGTTTTCCGCGCGCATCGAGGAGCGCCCCCATCCGGAGGTGGCGGCCGAGGGTCGAAAGCGTTAGATAAGGCCCCCATGCTCGCAGAAACCCGCACGTTGCTCCAGGACCTCCAAAGGCGCGTCATCGCGCTAAGGGGGTCTCTTTGACGTTCCAAGGCTGAAGCGCGAGGTCGAGGAGCTCGACGAGCTCTCGACGGCGTCCGGGTTCTGGGACGATCAGGACAAGGCGCAGGCCACCATGCGCCGTCGCGCCGCGGCTCAGGAGAAGGTCGAGCTGGTCGAGTCGCTCGAGAAAGACGTGGCCGACGCGCTCGAGTACCTCGAGCTCGGCGCTGCGGAGGGCGACGACGGCGCGATCACCGACGCTGCCGCCCAGGTCGAGGAGCTCGACAAGCGGGTGCGCAAGGCCGAGCTGGCGCGGATGCTGTCCGGGCCGGTGGACCACGCCAACGCCATCGTCAGCGTGCACCCGGGCTCCGGCGGGACGGAGTCGAAGGACTGGGCCGACATGCTGTTCCGCATGTATCTCAGGTTTTGCGAGCGCCGCGGCTTCAAGACGGAGATCATCGACTATCAACCCGGGGACGAGGCGGGCATCGATGGTGCCTCGTTCACGGTCAGCGGTCCCAACGCCTACGGCTACTTGCGCGCCGAGATGGGCGTCCACCGGCTGGTCCGGATCAGTCCCTTCGACGCCAACGCGCGACGCCACACGAGCTTCGCCGCGGTGGAGGTCACCCCGGACGTCGAGGACGAAATCGACATCGAGGTCAAGGACGGCGATCTCGAGGTCACGACGATGCGTGCCGGGGGCAAGGGCGGACAGAACGTGAACAAGGTGGAGACAGCGGTGCGCATGAAGCACTTGCCGAGCGGCCTGGTGATCGTCTGCCGCGCAGAGCGCAGCCAACACCAAAACCGCGCCATGGCCATCAAGATGTTGAAGGCCAAGCTCTACGAGATCGAGCTCCGAAAACGTGAGCAGCAGCAGGCCCAATACGAGGCCGCCAAAGGGCAGATCGCCTGGGGCAACCAGATCCGCAGCTACGTCATGCAGCCCTATCAGCTCGTGAAGGATCTCCGCACCGAGCACGAGGTCGGGGACGTGCAGTCGGTGCTCGACGGCGACCTCGATGGCTTCATCGAAGCGTACCTCTTGAAGAGCGCCGAGGGACAGGGCGGGGCCAAGGCCGTCGTCCCCTCGCGCGCAGCGGCCGAGAGCTGAGGCGCCGCTCGCCGGGCGGAGGGCCAACGGGCGCGTGGGTCCCCGAGCGCCTCGGGGGTGGCTCCGCTCGGTGGACGCGCTGCCGGCCTCGGGGTACACGAAGCCCACGAAGATGCACCCAAGCGAGGCGAAGGAGCGGGTCAAGGTGAGCGAGTCCGGCACAACCAGCGAGGAAGCCCTGATCGAGGCCCGCCGCGCCAAGGCGGCGCGGCTGCGCGCCCGCGGCGAAAATCCCTTCGCCAATGACGTGTCGACCTTGGGACGGGTGCTCGTCCGCGAGATCCGCCAGCGCTGCGAGCCCGCGCTGCTCGAGCCGATCACCGAGCTGCGCTACGATCCAGCGCGCGTGGTGGAGCTCGCCGGGGATGCGCCCCTGCAGGTGCTCGGGCGGGTGATCGGCCGGCGCGGTTTCGGCAAGGCGTCCTTCCTGCGCGTGCGCGACGGCTCGGGGGAGATGCAGCTGTTCGCCAAGAAGGACGTGCTCGGTGAGCACTTCACGGCGCTCGAGGATCTGGATGTCGGCGATCACGTCGAGGCGATCGGCCGCGTCATGGTCACGAAGACGGGGGAGCTCAGCCTGGAGCTGACCAAGCTGCGGGTGTTGAGCAAAGCGCTGCGCCCGCTGCCGGACAAATGGCACGGCTTGACGGACGTCGATCGGCGCTACCGCCAGCGCTACGTCGACATGGTGGCGAACGCCGACGTGCTCGCCGTGCTGCAGGCGCGTTCGGTGGTGATCCAGGGGCTGCGCGATTTCCTGGATAGCGAAGGCTTCCTGGAGGTGGAGACGCCGACGCTGCACACGGTCGTCGGCGGCGCGGCGGCACGTCCGTTCGAGACGCACCACAACACGCTCGATCTCGACCTGTTTCTGCGCATCGCGCCAGAGCTGTACTTGAAGCGCCTCTTGGTGGGTGGGTTCGAGCGCGTCTATGAGATCGGCCGCTGCTACCGCAATGAAGGCATCAGCACCCGGCACAACCCGGAGTTCACGATGCTCGAGTTTTACCAGGCGTACGCCACCTACGAGACGCTGATGCCGCTCGCCGAGCGCTTGCTCCGGCACGTCGACGCGTTCTTGCGGCGCCGCTTCGAACAGCTCGCCCGCGTCGAGCAATACGATGCCTGGCTGTCGGTGCGGCCCTTCACGCTCGACCAGCCCTTCGCCCGGGTGCCGCTCGAGCAGGCGGCGCGCAGCGCGGCCGAGCGAGCCGGTTTGCCGATCGACCTGCTGGACCGACTGGAGGAAATCGCCGTCGAGCCGAGCCGCGGCCCGGCCGGACCGAAACCATCGACGGCGAGCCCCGCGGATGAGCTCGTCCGGAGCTTCGCTCGGGCGAGCGAACGTGCCGGTCGCATCGACTGGGGGAACTTCCGCAAGGGGCTCGGCGTTTGTGACAACGCCGGGGAGCGGCTGTTCATCGCCTACGAGTACCTGGCCGAGCCGTTCCTCGCGGAGGACTACCGCGACCCGAGCGGCGAGAAGAGCATCCCCGTGTTCATCCTGGACTATCCGGCCGAGACCTCGCCCTTGGCGCGCCGCAAAGACAGCGACCCGAGCCTGGTGGATCGCTTCGAGCTTTTCATCGAGGGCCGCGAGCTGTGCAACGCCTTCAGCGAGCTCAATGACCCCGACGACCAGGCCGCGCGCTTCAAAGATCAGGTCGCCAAGAAGCAGCGCGGCGCCGAGGAGACCATGGACTACGACGCCGACTACATCCGCGCGCTCGAGCACGGCATGCCGCCCGCGGCGGGTTTCGGTCTAGGGGTCGATCGGCTGGCGATGATGCTCACCCATCAACCGTCGATCCGCGACGTGATCGCGTTCCCGCTGCTGCGACCGGAGTCGGCATGAACGGCTTGCGGCTGCTGGCTGCCCCCCCGCCCGATCTCGAGGCGGCGCCGCCGAGCCTGCTCAACGAGCTCTGGGTCGCGCTCGGGCTGTACGGTCGCCTGGCGGTGATCGCGCTGGTCGCCGTCGTCTTGATCTGGCTCGTCGTGCTGGGGCTGCGACGGCTCGGCAAGGGCGGGCGGCGCGGCCTCTTGTGGGGCCTGACCGGGTTGTCGTTTCTGGCCTTCATCGGGCTCTCGGTGTGGTCATTCAAGCTCCCGGAGCCGCGGGGCAGCTTCTTCGTCCTTTGGCACCAAATCGTGCGCGTGGGCGCCGCCATCAGCGGCACCTTGTTCACGCTCGGGTTCATGGCGTTGGCGCTGCCGTGGGTGCTCGACAGGTTCGAGCGCCGCGGCTTCACGTCGTTCGTCGCCGCCCGGCACGTGCGCGCCAGCAAGAGCGGCTTTTTGACGGCCATCTCGATCTTGTCGATCCTGGGGGTGGCGGTCAGCTCGTTCGCGTTGTGTGCCGTCGTCTCCATCATGGGCGGCTTCGGCGCCGATCTGAAGCGCAAGATCCTCGGCAACAACGCCCACATCAAGATCGAGGCCAAACGCGCGGGCGGCTTCGAGGATTGGCGCGCGACGCTCGAGAGCGTTCGGCTCGCCAAAGGCGTCGCCGCCGCGAGCCCCGTGGCCCAGGGCGAAGCGATGGCGTCGAGCGTGTCGAACACCGCCGGTGTCATCGTCAAGGGCATCGATCCGGATACCATCGGGACCGTCATCGATTTGCCGAAGAACCTCACCGTCGGCAAAATGGAATACCTCAAAGACCCGGTGAAGCTCGCCCGGCTGCCACCGGACGAGCCGATCTGGGAGGGGCCCGGCGGACAGGTCTACTACAAGGGGCCGGACGTCAAGACCTTCCCCAAGAGCAAGTCCAAGGACCTCGATCCGGCCGTGGTGGAGGCCGTCGTGCCCGATGACGCATACCCAGGGGTGATCATCGGCCGCGAGCTCGCCAAGACCTTGCACGTCTACGTCGGCGACGAAATCACGCTCGTCTCGCCGCTGGGAGAGCTCGGTCCGATGGGGCTTCTGCCGCGCAGCCGCCGCTTTCGCGTGGCCGGCGTGTTCTACAGCGGCATGTACGAGTACGACTCGAGCCACGCCTACATGCAGCGCGAGGTCGCGCAGAACTTCCTGGACCTGAAGGATTTCATCACCGCCATCGAGGTGCGCGCCGAGGACGCGCAGAACGTGGAAGCGGTCCGGGAGAGCATCCTTTCGGGCGTGGCCCGCGAGGACCTGGTCGTGCGCGATTGGAAGGAGATGAACCGCAACCTTTTCAGCGCGCTGAAGCTCGAAAAAATAGCGATCTTCATCATCTTGTCGATCGCGATCGCGGTCGCGAGCTTCTGCATCATCTGCACCTTGCTGCTGATGGTGACCGAGAAGAGCAAGGAGATCGCCATCATGAAGGCCGTCGGCGCGAGCGACGGCGCCATCCTGCGCATCTTCATGACCGAGGGGATCATCATCGGGGGCATCGGGACGGTGCTCGGCGTGGTGACGGGGCTCGTCGCCACCTTGGCGCTCGACCGCTTTGGGCTGCGCCTGGACCCGGATGTGTACTACGTCGATCGCCTGCCGGTCTCGGTCGATCCCGTCGAGTACATGCTCGTCGCCATTTCGGCGTTCGCCATCACCACCATCGCGACGATCTATCCCGCCGTCGCGGCCAGTCGCTTGCGGCCGGTGGACGGGATCCGCTACGAGTGAGGCACTGTGGCTGAAGCACTGGTCATCATCGAGGATCTGCAAAAGAGCTTTCAGCACATGGGGCGTGAGCTCCACGTGCTGAAGGGCATCGATTTGAACATCTATCCGGGTGAGCTGCTCAGCATCGTGGGCCCGTCCGGCGCCGGCAAGAGCACCCTCTTGCACTGCATCGGCACGCTCGACCTGCCGAGCAGCGGGCGCATCCGCCTGGCGGGTGAGGAGCTGACGACCATGAGCGGCTCACGGCTGGCGGCGGTGCGCAACCGCGAGATCGGCTTCGTGTTTCAGTTTCACCACCTGCTGCCGGAGTTCAACGCGCTCGAGAACGTGATGCTGCCGGGGCTCATCAGCGGCCGCCCGCGCAAGGAGATGGAGCGGCGGGCCCGGGCGTTGCTCGAAGAGGTGGGCCTCGAAGCGCGCGCGACCCATCGCCCCGGCGAGCTGTCCGGCGGCGAGCAGCAGCGGGTCGCGGTGGCTCGGGCGCTGTCCCTCGACCCGAAGCTCGTGCTCGCCGACGAGCCGACCGGCAACCTCGACAGCAGCACCAGCGAAGCCATCCATGACCTGTTCTTCCAGATCAACCGAGAGCACGGCACCACCATCGTCGTCGTGACCCACAACCCAGGGTTCGCGGAGAGCATGCCGCGGGTCGTGCGGATGGTGGACGGGCGGGTGGTCGCCGACGAGCGAGGCACCCAGAGCCGCATCGACGCACCGGCGCCCGCCGCTTCGGAAGGCGCGCCGCCCTCCGCGGGCGCCTCCCCGGAGACGTGACGCCCGCCTTCAGGCGAGCTTCAGCTCCTGCAGCCGCCGCCAGAGGGTCACGCGGCTGATGCCCAAGACTTGAGCTGCCTGGCTTTTGTTGCCGCCCGTGCGTTCGAGCACCTCGAGGATGTGGCGGAGCTCTGGGTCGTCGGTCACCGGTCGCGGTGTGGCTGCCGGGTTGGCCGAGAGCTGGCGGAGCTCGGCGGGTAGGTCCGAGGGCTGCAGGATCGGACCGTCACCGATCGCGTAGGCATACGCCAGCACGTTCTTGAGCTCCCGGACGTTGCCGGGCCAGTCGTGGCGTTCGAGCGCCGTGAGCGCGGCGGGTGAGATCCGCTCGATGCGACGCCGGGCATCGACGTTCATGCTCTCGATCAGCTTCTCGGCGAGCAGGCTCACGTCTTCACGTCGTTCGCGCAGCGGCGGCACGAAGATCGGGATCACCCGCAAGCGGTACATCAGATCGGCGCGGAAGCGGCCAGCGTCGACCTCTTGGCGCAGCGCCCGGTGGGTCGCGGAGACGATGCGCACATCGACCTCGACCGGCTGGCGCGCGCCGACCGGCAGCACGCTGCCCGTCTCCAGCACCCGCAGCAGCTTCGATTGGACCTCGAGCGGCAGCTCGCCGACCTCGTCGAGGAACAAGGTCCCGCGGTTGGCGAGCTGGAAGTGACCCGGCGCGTCGCGCACCGCCCCCGTGAAGGCGCCGCGCACGTGACCGAACAGCTCGCTCTCGAGCAGACTTTGCGGAACCGCCGCGCAGTTGAGCGCGCGGAAGGGTTGGCGCGATCTGGGGGACAGCGTGTGCAGGGCGTGAGCCACCAGCTCCTTGCCCGACCCGGTCTCACCGCGCACGAGCACCGTGACGTTCTCCGGCGCTACGCGCTCGATGATCCGGAACACTTCCTTCATCTCTGGCGATCGCGACCACATCCCCTGAAACAGCACGGGCTTCTCCGACAAGGCGGCCGCGTCGTCGAGCAGGAGCAACCAGCCGCGGGGCTTGCCGTGCTCCGCGAGCGGGACGCTGCGAACCTTGAGCATCCGCTGCTCCGCGTTCGGCCCGGGCTTGGGGATGATGGCCTCGATCGAACGCCCCTCGACCAGCGCCTGCGCCACTGGCTTCTTGGGGGAGTTGCCGCACAGCAGCTTCGGCGCCGCGATCCCCAACGGAACGGAGGCGCCGAGCAGCGTCTCGGCCGCCGGAGTCGCCAGCACGATCGCCAGGTTCGCGTCGAGGACCAGCGCGGCGCCCGCCGTCAGCGACAAGGCCTCGGCGGCCAGAGTGGTGGGGGACTCGAGCGGGCCGCGCTTCGGCATGGTCGCATTGTAACATGTTTCAAGAGATGTTTCACGCCCGCGCGGTGCGCTCGCCGCTTCGGCCACGTTTCAGGTCGCGCCCCTCCGGCGCTGGCCGGCGCCGCCAGAGGCTCACGGCGACGGCGGCCGACGCGGTGGCGAGCGCCGCGACCGCCAGCGACCACGGCAAGGAGGCGGCCAGTCCCAACCACGGGGGCAGCTCCTGCGCTAACATGAACGCGGCCATCGCGACGACGAACCAGCCGAAGCCTGCTTGCAGTCGCTTGGGGCAAACCCGGCCAGCGATGTGGCTGCCGGCGAGCGTCCCGACGATGGCCGCTGCGCTGACCGCCAGCGCCAGCGCCCAGGGGACCGTCGTGTGCCCCACGAACCCGGCGAAGGCGGCGAGGGACTTCATCGCGATGACGACCAGCGAGGTGCCCACCGCCACCTCCATCGGCAAGCCGCCGAGCAGCACCAGCGCCGGCACCACCAGAAAACCGCCGCCCGCGCCGATGAACCCCGTGACCGCGCCGACGACCACGCCCTCTGCCACGACCTTGGCGATCGAGCGCGCCTTGGCCGGTTGCGAAGGATCCCCGCGGCCGCCCGGCTTGCGGCGCAGCATCGCCGCCGCGGTGGCGATCATCACGAGCGCGAAGGACACCAGCAGCACCGCGGGTGGGATCCGGCCCGCCAGCGCGCCCGCGGGGTAGGCGCCCGCCATCCCGGCGAGCCCAAAGACGAACGCCGTTTTCCAGCGCACCCGGCCCGCCCGTGCATGTGGCACCACCGCCGCCAGGCTGGTGGTCCCGACCACCAGCAGCGACAGCGTGATGGCGGTGTGCGCGTCTTGCCCGAGCGCGTAGCGCAGGATGGGTACCATGAGGATGGAGCCACCGCCGCCGAGCAGGCCGAGCGAGACGCCGACCCCCAAGACCAGTGCCATCGCCAGGAGCGCCATGCACTGCCCCATTGCGATCGGCGTGCCAGCTCGTTTCCAGCAGAAAACAAGGCCTCGAGCGGGCCAACGCCGGTTCAATGAAACACCTGCTGAAACGCTGCTGAACGGCGCCTGTTTCAAGGCCGTGCAACGTTCCCCGAATCCCCTGGCATTGCGACGGCACGGCTCGTGCTCAACACTTCGCATCGGTCACGGAGGTCCGAACGTCATGCAAGCGAGTTTTTGGTATGCCCTCGTCGGAGGTGCGCTGATCGGGCTCTCGGCGTCGCTCTTGCTGCTCGGGAGCGGGCGCGTCGCCGGCATCAGCGGCGTGCTCGGTGGCGTGCTGCTGCCCAAGCGCGGGGACCGCGCCTGGCGCGCGCTGTTTTTGATCGGCCTGCTCGGCGCCGGTGCGCTCTCGCTGGCGCTGTTCCCCGAGGCGATCGGATCCTCGCCCGCGGGGCCCGGGTTGCTCGCGGTGGCGGGCCTGCTGGTTGGGGTCGGGACTCGAATCGGCAGCGGCTGCACCAGCGGGCACGGCGTGTGCGGCGTGGCGCGGCTATCGCAACGATCGGTGGTCGCCACCGCCGTGTTCGTCGCCGTCGGGATGCTCACGACCGGCGTCGTCCGGGCCTTGGGGGGGCTATGAATCACCTTCGATCGACCCTCGTCGCGCTGCCGACCGGCTTCCTCTTCGGGCTGGGGCTGCTGGTCAGCGGCATGACCGAACCGAGGCGCGTGCTCGGGTTTCTCGACGTGACCGGTGACTGGGACGCCACGCTGCTGTTCGTGATGGCCGGCGCCGTGCTGGTGCACGCCGTCCTCTATCGGCTGATCCGAAGGCGACCATCGCCGCTGTTTGCAGAAGCCTTCGCGGTGCCCTCGCGGCGCGACATCGACGGCAAGCTGCTCGCCGGCGCGGCGCTGTTCGGCGCCGGTTGGGGCCTCTCCGGCTACTGTCCGGGGCCGGCCCTGGTCTCGCTGTCGGCCGGTGGCGCGGGGATCGTCTCGTTCGTCGTCGGGATGGTGGCCGGCATCTATCTGGCCGCGGCGGTGCAGCGGCCGCGCGCTGCCGAACCCTCGCCCCGGCAAGCGCAGGCCAACGCCGCCGCCGGCGAGGTGCCGTACGCAGGCGCCGTCGGCGACGGCTGAGGCTCGCTGGCTACGTGCGCGGTTCGCGAGCGGTCACGGCCTGCCGCAGCGGCAGGCACAGCACCTCGTCCCCCGGTTTCGAGCCAAGGTGGGCCAGGGCTTCGGGGTCGACCCGCACCCCGCCCGCCTCGAGCACGACCGAGGTCGAGACGGCTCGGAAGAAGGGAGGGGGCGCGGTCTCCCGCGCCACCAGCGCCGGCTCACCCGCCGCCTGCGGACCGCCGCTCAGGACCAATGCGCGGCGCGCCGCCCGCACCAGCGTGATCTCGTCGACCGGCGCGATGAAGTGGGGGCCCCCGTCGAAGGGGTCGATGCGGTGGGCGTAGCGAAAACCGATGCGCCGCAGCATCTTCTCCACCCCGCGCGTCTGCGCGCCCACCTTGCCGATCACCCCTTGTGCCTCCGGGCTGAGCAGCGAGGCGTAGATCAGCTCGCGCGGGAACAGGTCCCGGATGAAGTCCTTGTTCTCGCTCGACAAGAGGTCCGCCTCCGCATAGCTCATGCCGGTGAAATGACGCCCGACGGCGTCCCACAGGTGGCTCCGCCCGTCCGGTTCGAGCGGCGGCAACAGCTCGGCGAGCACCTCGTTCCGAAACCAGTTGCGGTGGGCGCTGATGAACAGAAAGCGCACGTACGAGATCAAGAGCCCGAGCTTCTCGACCGCCTTGCGGTACGCCGGCGCCACGACCAGACCGCCGATTTCGGTCGGGCCCCCATAGGAAAATCCGAGCCGCAGGGCGGTGTGGTGAAAGTGCTTGTCGAGCGCGGGCGAGTACTTCTCCTCGGCGATGACGTCGAAGTAGATGTAGGGGGCGTCGCGCCGCCCGAGCTGGCCGATCAACATCGAGGTCCCGGCCGCCACCCCTTGCTCGAGGTCCCACAGCACGAAGACGTACTTTCGCAGGCGGGGATCTCGGATTTCGGCGGTGAAGCTCCGCACCGAGTGATCGAGCAGCTTGCGGACATGGCCCCGATCATTGGGGAGGTTGACCGTGTTCAGGTGACCGGCAAGCTCGAGGAGCTGCTCCTCGTCCTCGGGAACGGCGGCGCGGATCTCGTATCGCATCGTCTTTGGGGGCGCGGCGAACCGGTCGGCTCGCGGTCGGCGGTTCGCGGAGGCCGCCCTCTGCGATCCGGCCGAAGCATGGTCCAGCTCCCCGGCGGCTACCAGCCCGAGGGCACCACCGCGGCCGGCGCCGCGCTCCTCCGGCCCGGACCCCGGCTCGCGTGTTCCCGGGGTTTGGGCTGGAAAGCCGCTCGAGAGCTGGGGCCAGAACAGAGGCGCCAGGACGACCCCTCCCGTCGATCGCCGGGCTATCCAAGAAAAGCTCGGCGGGGTGCAGCACGCGCCCTCTCTCGCCCGGCTTTCGTGCTAGTTAGCCGCGCCGTGGCCCACCATTGGTCCTTCCCCCGCGCTGAAGCCTTGCCCACCTATGCGTTCGTCACCACCGACGAGGTGAAGGCGAAGACGCGGGCCGCGGGAGCCGATCTGATCGACCTGGGGCTCGGCAACCCGGACCGCCCGACGCCTCCTCAGATCGTGGAACGCTTGGTACAGGCCGCGCAGGTCGGCAAGAACCATCGCTACCACCCCGGGCGCGGGCTGCTCGACCTACGACAGGCCATCGCGGGCTGGTACGAGCGTCGCTACCGCGTGCGGTTCGATCCGGAGCAGGACGTCATCGTCACCATGGGCGCAAAGGAAGGCATCAGTCACCTGGTGCTGGCCGTGCTCGACCGCGGCGACACCGCGATCGTGCAGGACCCCTGCTATCCGATCCACAAGGGCGCGCCGCTCATCGCCGGGGCGGACGTCGTCGGCTACCCGGTGCGCGCCGACGTGGAGCCCGCTGCCGGTGTGCGCGCGGCGATCGACGCGGTGAACGCCCGGGGTGGGCGGCCGAAGCTGGTCATCGCGAGCTACCCGCACAACCCGACCGGTCGCGTGATCGCCCGAGAGCAGCTCAAGGAGCTCGTCGCCGCCGTGCGCGATTCGGGGGCGCTCTTGCTCTTCGACAACGCCTACGCGGACCTGGATTTCTCCGCCCGCCACGCGCCGAGCATCTTCGACTGCGGCATCGATCCGGAGATCGTCCGCCGTTTCGCCGTGGAGGTCTTCTCCATGTCGAAGAGCTACAACATGCCGGGCTGGCGCATCGCGTTCATGGTGGGCAACGAGCGGCTCATCGCGACCCTGTCGCACCTGAAGACCTACATGGACTACGGGACCTTCATGCCGCTGCAGTACGCGGCCGCGTGGGCATTGCAGCACGGCGATCACCTGGTGGACGGGGTCCGCGAGCTTTACATGGACCGCGCCAAGACGCTGGTGTCGCATATGAGCGCCGCTGGTTTCGCGCTGTCGCCTCCCGAAGGGACGATGTTCGCCTGGGCACCCTTGCCGCCGGCGCTCTCGGGGATGAGCTCGATCGAGGCGACCGCATTTCTGATCGAGCGGGCGCACGTGGCGCTGTCGCCTGGCAGCGGGTTTGGGGCGGGCGGCGAAGGGTTCCTGCGCTTCGCCCTGATCGAGGACGAGCCCCGCGTCGCCGAGGCCGCGTCGCGGATCTCCCGGGTGCTCCGCGGCTGAAAGGCCGCTCGGCAGCGCCCCGGTTCACTGCTAAACTGCCCGGGAGTGAACAAGCTGCAGCGGTGGTGGACGGAGCGAACGCCGAGCGAGAAGCGCGTGCTCGGGTTGGTGGGTGCGGCCACCGTGGTCGCGACCGGCGGCGCCGCAGCCTACGCCATCGCGACCGGGGGAGCGGTGATCATCTGGGGCGGCAAGCTGTTTGCGATTGGCGCCGCCGCCACCCAGCTCGCGAACGGACGCAGGTAACCGCGCCACGGCTTGGGCCCGCACCGGGGGGCGGTCAACCGGTCCCGCTCTCCAGGAGCTGGTGGATCTCGTCTGGGACCAGACCGTAGCCCTCGGCGGCGGCCAAGAGCGCGGCGTTGTGGGGCAGCTCTGTCAAAAAGGAGCGCGCGTAGGAGGTGCCGACCAGGCCGTGCACGCGGTGCAGGAGCTTCGGCATACCGCGCCCGATCGCGTCGCGGGCGCTCTCCTGATCGCCGGCGCACAGGTGCGCGTCGTGCAGCGCGAGGTAGACGCTCGACTCGTTCAGGAGGCTCGGCGCGCCCTGCTCGAGCAGCGCCGCGGCCTCGATCGCCAGCTCGAGGGCGCGCTCCACGTGCCCGGAACGCCGCTCGGCGTCCGCCCAGGTCCCGAGCGCGACGGGCAGCACGTCGCGATTGCCGGTCGCGCGGTAGCTCTGCGCCGCCAATCGCAGCAGCGACAGGGCCCTGCGGGTCGATGCGTCCGATCCCCCGCGGAGCAACTCACAGCCGCGGTAGAAGAGCAGCCCGAGGTTCGCCCGATCCGGCGCCGCCCAGATGCCGCTGGCGGTCGCGTCGGCGTCGGCCCGCACCTCGGCCAGTTGGGCTTCGATCTGGCGGTCGTTGCCGAAGGTGGCCGCCCAGCCGAGCAGGTTCATCTGAGCGTGCCGCACCGCGCCGTGGCTGCTGATCGCGTCGGCGAGCGCCAGGCCGCTGAGCAGGGCCGCGCGTGACTCGGACCGCGCGCCGATGGTCGTGAGCGCGAAGCCCACGTTGGTGGTCAGCATGGCCTCCCGCTCCTTGAGCCCGGCGCGCCGCGCCGCCGTGGCCGCGTTGCGCCGCGCCTCCAGGGCCGCGCTGAGCGCCCCCTGCGACTGCCGGATGATCGCGAGCGTCTGGTAGGCGTCGACGGCGGCCGAGCTGAAGTTGCGCTCGTCGGCCGACTCGAGCAGCCGCTTGGCCTCCGCCTCGGCCTCCGCGAAGCGGCCCGCGAAGGCGAGCCGCAGGGCCAGCGCCGCCGAGCAGCGCGCCTCTTCGTCGTGCAGCCCGAGCGCCGCCGCCTCGTCACGGGTTTGGGCGAGCCGCTCGCTGATGCCCTCGCCGGTGCCGCGCGCGTCGTCGTACCGAGCGCGTGCCCCGCGGGCGCGCACCGCGCTGGCCTCGTCGTAGACGTTGTCCTCGAGCGCCAGGATCGCCGTTTCTCGGTCGCTGGCGCGTGGATCGAGCCGGCTCCACGCCTCGTCCAGGTCGCTCGCTCGTTGAAAGCCCGTGCGCTTGTCCGCGGCGAAGGCCAGCGCGCGCTCGGCCATGGTCAGCGCCTCGGTCAAGGCGTTGGCGGCCAGCGAGCGCTGCGCGGCCCGCGCCCAATGATCGGCCGCCGCGGCGGGTTGATCGCCGAGCTCGTAGTGACCCGCGACGGTGGCGGCGTCCTCCCCCATGGTGGCGAGCCAGCCGGCGGCGAGCGCGTGCAGCTGCTGGCGCTCGGCGTCCCCGAGGGAGCTGTAGGCGACCTCGCGGACCAGGGCGTGCTTGAACACCCACTCGCGGGTGCCGGAGAAGCGGGAGGTGTTGTGCTCCACCAGGATCTCCGCCGCCGACAGCTCCTTCATCAGGCTCTCGGCGCCGGGCAATCCGAGCGCCTCGAGCCCCGCGTCCCAGCCGGTCAGGCCGAACACGCTCAGGCGCCCGACGGCGTCGCGGCACTCCTCGTCGAGCGCGTCCAGGCTGACCTGGATGGCGGCTTCGATGGTCGGCGCTCGCGTGGTGTCTCTGCCCGCGGCGGCGAGCCGCGCGAGCTCTTCGGCGAACAGCGGCAGCCCGGCGGACCGCTCCGCGATCCGGTCGAGCACCTCGGCCGCGGTCTCCGAGCCGAGCAGCGACGAGGCGATGGCGCGCACCGCCCGCTTGGAGACCGGGCGCAGATCGATGCGCACGTGATCGCGCCCCGCGAAGCGGCTCGGGTGCTCCGCCCAGAACTCTGGGCGTACCAGCGCCATCGCCAACAGGGGCCGGTGCCCCGCGCGCCCGAGCATGTGATCGATCCAGCCGATACTCTCCGGATCCGCCCACTGGAGATCTTCGAGCACGATCGCCACTGGCTCCGTCGTTACGACCTGCAACACCAGGTCCGTCATCGCGAGCCACAACACGTCGCGCGAGCCGCGCGGGTCGAGTCCCCCGGGCAGCGGCTCGTTGGCGAGCAAGCGGGCGAGCAGCTCTCGGTTCTTGGCGGTGAGCTCATCGCGCGTCGCGGGGCCGAGGCGCGCGACGATCGCCCGCTCGGCCTCGGCGCTGCTGCCGCCCTTGGGCAAGTTGACGATGGCTCGGAGCACATCCGCGGCCGCACCGAGGGCATGCGCGCGGCCGTAGGCCTCGCTGCGCTGCAAGACGATCTGGAAGCCTTCGGCCTGAACCGAGGCGCGCGACAGGACTTCACGCCGCAGCCGGCTCTTGCCGATGCCAGGCGGGCCGGTCACCGTCACCAGGATCGGCGCCGCATCCGACTGGCAGCGCTCGAAGGCGCTCAGCACTTGAGCCAGCTCGGGTTCGCGGCCGACGAACGGGGCGCCCCCCAGCCGCTCTCCGCGCACGCCGCGCAGTTGTTCGCCGACGACCGCGGACGAGCCGTCCGCCCGAGTCCGGAATTCGTAGCGACCGCGCCCGAGCTCGCTGGTGGTCGCGTCGGCGAGCACCATGCCGGAGGACGCGTCGCGAGCCAGCGCCGAAGCGCGATCGACGACCTCACCCACCGGGTGCACCGGGTCCCCTTCGCTGGCCCAGCTCACTCGCACTCGCCCGCTCGCGATGCCCACCTGAGCCCCAGCGCGGGCCAGGCGCCGCCCCAAATCGAGGGCCGTGGCCGCCTCCGTGCCGACCGCGCGGCGCGCTCCGAGGTGAGCGACGACGGCGTCTGGACCGAGCGGCACGGCGTCGGCTCCGCGCTGCTTCAAGTGGTCGATCGCGCGCTCCCGTGCCGAGGTGTTGTCGAACCCGATGGCGACGATCGAGGTGATGAGCCGCGAAGCGCTCGAGCCGAGACGGGTGCCGAGGCTCATCTCGGTGGTGCGGTTCTCGCCCCAGCCGCCGTCTTGGATTTCGGCCAGCGCCTCCTGCAGAAGGCCCATCACCTCCAGCGCGGAGCCCGGCCGGCGGTCGGGCTCCAGCTCCAGCATCTGGTGCACCAGCTCGTCCAGGCTCGGCGGGATGGCACGGGAAAGATCCCGAAGCCGGGGCGGCGGCGTCGTGACCAACCGCGCGAGCGTGGCGATCGCGGTGGGCCCGACGTGTGGCGGACGTCCAGCGAGCAGCTCGAAGAGCGTCGCTCCGAGGGAATAGATGTCGGAGCGGACGTCCACGCTGCCGTCGCCGCGCGCCTGCTCGGGTGCCATGTAGGCCGGCGTGCCGACGACGTCTCCGACGCGGGTGATGCGGATGTCGCCGGTGGCGGCCACGCCGAAATCGACGAGCTTCGGCAGCACATCGAGCGCGCCGCGGCGCTCGTACGTGCTGTGGCACAGAAAGATGTTGCTGGGTTTGATGTCGCGGTGGACGACCCCCGCGTCGTGCGCGGCTGCGAGCGCCTCGGCCACCATCGCGCTCAGCTCGACCGACTCGCCCAACCCGAGGGGGGCGCGCCGCTGCCGCGCGGCCAGGTCCTCGCCGTCGAGCCACTCCATGGCCACGAACGGCATCGCGGTCTCGTCCAAGACGCCGTAGCCGAGGGTCTTGACGATGTACGGGTGATTCAGCTCCTCGAGCAGCCGGCCTTCACGAGCCAGCCGCTCCTCTTCCTCGGGCACGAGCCCGACCTCGCCCGCGATCACCTTGAGCGCCACCTCGCACGACGCCTGCCGATCGAAGGCGCGGTACACGATGCCCGCGCCGCCACGTCCAACCTCGCGCCGGATGACGAACCGTCCTCCGAGCACGCGCCCATCGTTCTCTTCGGCTATGACCACCAAGCGGCAGCGTACAATAACCGGTT
>JAEZYZ010000168.1 GCA_023418705.1 Pseudomonadota bacterium
AGCGCACCCCTATCCCCACCCGCGCGAGCCACAGCGAGCGCACCCCCCAGTGCCCTCAGGCGCTCTTCCTCCGCTTCGTCCGCGTCTTTCGCGCCGAGCTCGCCTCATACCCCGCCAGCGCGCTGCGAAGCTCCGCCCGCACCCGCTCGACCAGCTCCGGAGGCTCGACCGCGCGCGCCCTAGGCCCCCACTCCAGCACCCAGCTGGTGACCGGGTTCAAATTGCCGACGGTCATCGTCAGCCGCACCCCGCCCCCCGGCAGCGGCGTCAGCTTCTGCGAGTCGTGCACCTTGCGGTTGCGAACGTAGTCGGCCGCGTGCTCGTCGAAATCGATCACGACCTTGTGCCGGCTGCCGCTCTTCCAGATGCCGAGCTCACCGTGGAAGTAGTCGTCCACCTTGAAATCTGCGGGCAGCTCGAAGCGCTCGGTCGCCGCGCACTGGGTGTCCCGCATGCGGTCGAGGACGAAGGTGCGGATCTCCTTGCGATCGACGTGGTAGCCGACGCAATAGATCGAGTCGCGGTGGTACACCATCGCGTACGGGTGGATGGTGACCCGCTCCTCCGCCCTCCGCGCGGCGCTCTTGTACAGGCACGTCAGCGGCCGAAGATCGGAAACCGCTTGAAAAAGGTCATCGAGCTCTTCGGTCTTCTCCGCGTAGTTTTTGGGGGCGAACGGCAGATACAGAAACCTGTCCTCGAGCCGCGCGTCGGCCAGCCCAGCGTTCGGGCCGCGGCCTGGGCGCTGGGCGAAGGCCATCAGCTTGTTGATGGCCATGTCGATTTCGTCGAACAGCGCCGAGCCGCGCATGGGCTCGAACAGCCGGCGCGCCGCCAAGATGGCGTACGCCTGGGTGCGTCGCAGCTCCACCTTGCGCGGGATCTCGCTGGAACGGATCTTCCAGAGCCGCGCGCCACCACCACGGGAGGGCACATGCTCCAGATCGTATTCTCGCTCGATCTCCTTGAGGTAGCGGCGCATCGTCCGCGGGCTCACCCGCAGGCCTTGCGCCAGCTCGTACAGGGACAGGCCGCGCGGGTGTTTCGCGAGGACCTCCCGCAGGCGATCGAGCCGCCGGTGCTGGGTGAATCCACCGCGGGGGCGGCCCACGGCGGCTTTGGCAGTGCTGGCTCTCACGGCCTTTTTCCCATATCGGGGAAGCGAAAGAGCGGCAAGCCCGAACGGGCCGGGCCGACGCGCCCCAGGGCGGCGCTTGCCAGCACGGGCCCGCCCGCTCTAGAGCTTCGTTCATGGCGAGCTTCAATCCGGTCGAGCTCATCGCTGCCAAACGCGACGGCGCCGAGCTGTCGGCGGCTCAGATCCACGAGCTCGTGGGTGGCTTCATGTCGGGCAAGCTGGCCGACTACCAGATGAGCGCCTTCTTGATGGCCGCGTTCCTGCGGGGTCTCAGCGACCAGGAGACGGTCGCGTTGACCGAGGCCATGTTGCGATCGGGGGACGTGCTGGAGCTCGCTTCGGTGCGGGCGCCCAAGGTCGACAAGCACTCGACCGGGGGCGTCGGCGACAAGATCAGCCTGTGTTTGGCCCCGCTGGTGGCCGCCTGCGGGGTGGCCGTGCCGATGATCTCGGGGCGCGGGCTCGGACACACGGGGGGCACGCTGGACAAGCTGGAAGCCATCGCCGGCTACGACGTGCGACTCTCGGCGGCAGCGTTCGAACGCACGGTGCGCGAGGTCGGGGTCTCGATGATCGGGCAGACCGACCGCCTGGCACCCGCCGACCGGTCCATCTATGCGCTGCGCGACGTCACCGCGACGGTTGAATGCGTTCCCCTGATCGTCGCCAGCATCCTCAGCAAGAAGCTGGCGGAAGGCATCGACGGGTTGGTGCTGGACGTCAAGGTCGGCCGCGGCGCCTTCATGAAGGATCTTGCCTCGGCGAGGCGGCTGGCGCGCGCGCTCGTGAAGGTCGGGCGGCGCGCGGGCAAGCGGGTCGTCGCGGTGTTGACGGACATGTCGTCGCCGATCGGTCGCACCATCGGCAACGCCCTCGAGACCCGAGAAGCGATCGAGGTGCTGCAAGACCAGGGCCCCGCCGACACCCGAGAGCTCACCCTCGTGCTCGGCGTGCAGATGCTGAAGCTCGGCGGCTCGAAGGGCAGCGATACGGACCTGCGCAAACAGCTCGAGGCGGCGCTCCGGAGCGGGGCCGCGCTGGAGCGGTTCGCGCGCATGGTGAAAGCCCACGGCGGCGACGCCCAGATGGTCCTGCACCCGGAGCGCCTGCCGAGGGCTCGCCAGCGGGTGCCCGTCTTGGCCAAGCGCGGCGGCCGCTTGCAGGGCTGCGATCCGTACGAGCTCGGGATGGTCTCCGTCGCGCTCGGCGCCGGGCGCAGGCGCGCCGAAGATCCCGTCGACCCGGCAGCGGGCATCCAGCTGCTCGTCAAACCCGGAGACCGGGTCGAAGCTGGGCAGCCGCTGGCCGTGCTGCACGCCGCGAGCAAGTCACGCGCGACCCCAGTGCTCGAACGCGCTGCCGCCGCCTTCAGCATCGGCCGCACGCGCCCCAAGCTCCCGCCGCTCGTCTTCGAACGCATCAGCCGGTAGCTCGGTTCGGCGGCGGCTCGACGGCTATTTCACGCGCTGGCCTGGCTTCGCCCCGTCGTCCGGAGACAACACGAAGAGCTCCTTGCCGCCGGGGCCGGCCGCGAGCACCATGCCCTCGCTCAGCCCGAACTTCATCTGTCTCGGGGCCAGGTTGGCCACCATGACGACCAGCCGTCCCACGAGCGCCTCGGGCTCGTAGGCGCTCTTGATACCGGCGAACACCGTGCGTCGCTCCGCCCCCCCGAGCCCCAGCGTGAGCTTCAACAGCTTGCGCGCCTCCGGCACCTGCTCGGCCGCGATGACGCGCGCGACGCGCAGGTCGATCTTGGCGAAATCGTCGATCGAGCACTCCGCAGCCAGCGGCTCGCCCCCGAGCGGCTCGCCGTCATCCGCGTTCGCCGCGGCCGCTCCAGCCTGCGGCGGCTCGGCGCCAGACGCGGCCGTGGCCGTATCCGCGACCACGGCCGCGAGCTTCTTCGGATCGATGCGCTGCATCAGGTGCTGGAAGCGACCCACGGAGGTGCCGGCGAGCGGCGTGGCCGCGTCGTCGAAGCGCCGGATGGGGGTGGCGAGCAGCGCGCTCGTCTGCTCGCTCAACGTGGGCAGCACCGGGGTGAGGTACACCACCAGCTGCCGAAACAAGTTCAGCGCCACGGTGCACACGTCCTGCAGCTCTCGCTCCTTGCCGGGCTGCTTCTTGAGCGCCCACGGCTGCTTGCGATCGATGTACTCGTTCGCTCGGTCGGCCAGCCCCATCACCAGGCGCATGGCGCGGCTGAAGTCGCAGGCCTCGTAGGCGGCGGCGATTTCGTGACCGCGCTCGGCGCCCGCGCGGAACAGGCCTTCGTCGTCCGGGTAGCGTGGCGACAACCCGGTGGACTCGACGAAGCGCGCGCTGCGGCTGGCGAGGTTGACCACCTTGCCGATCAGATCCGAATTTACCTTGTTGACGATCTCTTCCAGGTTGAGGTCGATGTCGTCGACGCCAGAGCTCAACTTGCTGGCGTAGAAGTAGCGTAGGTGGCTCGGATCGAGGCCGTGCTTCAGATAGGTCGAGGCCATCACGAAGGTGCCCTTCGACTTGCTCATCTTCTCGCCGTTGACCGTCAGCATCCCGTGCACCTGCACGCGCCGCGGCAGGCTGTAGCCAGCCGTCTTGAGCATGGAGGGCCAGAACAGGCTGTGGAAGTAGACGATGTCCTTGCCGATGAAGTGATGGATCTCGACCTCCGGCGAGCGCCACCAATCTTCGAACCGCTCCCCCGTCTGGTCGCACCACTCCTGGGTCGAGGCCATGTAGCCGATGGGCGCGTCGAACCAGACGTACCAGTAGTGCCCGGGCGCGTCGGGGATCTCGAAGCCGAAGTAAGGCGCCGGGCGCGACACGTCCCAGGGCCTCAGGGCGTCGGCCAAAAAGTGCCCCTTCAAGTAGTTCGAGACCTCCGGCTGCAGGTGCCCCGGGGTTTGCGTCCACTGCTCGAGGAAGGCGTGGTGGCGCTCGATATCGATGAACAGGTGGGTGGCGCTCCGGATCTCCGGGACCGCGCCGCTCAAGGTGCTCTTGGGGTCGATGAGATCGGCGGGGGAGTAGGTCGCGCCGCACTTGTCGCAGCTGTCTCCGTATTGGTCGGGGCTCTTGCACTTGGGGCAGGTGCCCTTCACGAACCGATCGGCCAAAAAGACCCCGGCTTCGGGATCGAAGAGCTGAGAAATTTCCCGCTCCTGCACCAAGCCCGCCTCGCGGTGCGCGGCCCAGATCTCCGCGCAGAGCTTCCGATTCGTCTCCGAGTGGGTGCTGCCGTAGTGGTCGAAGCTGACCTGAAACGCCTCGAAATCTCGCTGGTGGGCCGCGCTCATCTCCCGGATGACCTCTTCTTCGGGTCGGCCCTCCTGGCGCGCCCGGATCATCACGCTGGTGCCATGCGTATCGTCGGCACACACGTAGACGCAGCGATTGCCGGCGAGGCGCTGGTAGCGGACCCAAATGTCGGTCTGCACGTACTCGACCAGATGGCCGATGTGGAGGTGGTGGTTGGCGTACGGCAGCGCGCTGGTGACCAAGATGCGGCGGGTCATGGCGCCGCGGAGCCTAAAGCAAGATCCTGACCCCGTCAGGAGAAATGTCCGGGGTGCCTATCCGCATCGGGGCCCCGCCGCCCTCAGCGCGGCACAGCGGTACAGCAGCCGGTCACGCAGTACTCACGCTCCCCGCAGGGCGCTTGTCCGGGCCTGCCGCAGGGCTGGCCTCCCCCGGGACACTGCCCCTCTGCGCCGGCATCGCCGCAGCTCTCCGGCAACTCGGTCTTCCCGGCGCAGAGCTCGCACTCGTCGCAAGGATTGAAGCAGCCCGTCACCGGCGTGCAGGGCTTGCACAAGCTTGGATCGCCAAGGCTCGCGCTGTCGCAGGTCCCGGCGCCGTCCGACATCGACCCGATCCAGACGAACGAACCGCTCCCGGCCGGCAGCTCGCAGCAACCGAAGCAGTCACACCCATTGGGCGCGAGCGGGCGGCAGAACTCGAGGCACTGGGCCGATTGCTCGGCGGCCAGCTCCTCGCAGCTGGCCCCGAGGTGTGGCCGAGAGGACTCGGGCGCGTACTCGCAGGCGGGATCACCGCTCGGAGGGAAGGCGTCCGGGAGCGACAGCGGATCGCAGTGGTGGCTCCAGCGGCAGTCGTCGTTGCCATGGCCCGTGTCGCGATCGAAGTAACAGTCGACATGATCGCAGCGCGGGTTTTCCTGCCCCGGGATGCCGCCGTAGTATGAGTCTTCGGTGTTGTCGCAGGGGCCGAGGCACTCCGGATCGTCGGCGTCGATGTGCCCGTCCCCGTCGTTGTCGATGCCGTCGCCGCAAGCGTAGACCTGCCCTTGACACCGGAGTTCGCCCGCAGGGCTTCCGGACGCGCCGCCGGCGCTGCCTGCGGCGCCCCCGTCGCCGAGCTTCACGACCTGGTCGGAGCCAACCTCCACCCGCTCGGCGCAGGCGCCTCCCCAGAGCAGACCCGCCGCAACGAAGAGCGCGCCTGGCGCTCCGGGGCGAAGAGAGCGAGACCAGGTCACTTCGACTCGACGGCGCTCTGAACCTTGCGCTGGTGCGCTGACCCTGGGTGCGCGCGCCGGAAGTCTTCGGCACGCTTGCCCGCCTCC
The DNA here is from genome assembly GCA_023418705.1 of Pseudomonadota bacterium. Taxonomy (GTDB): domain Bacteria; phylum Myxococcota_A; class Polyangia; order Polyangiales; family Polyangiaceae; genus JAEZYZ01. The sequence continues at coordinate 5,715 of JAEZYZ010000168.1, forward strand.
TGCGTACGGCCCAAGCGACTCAGGGCTTCGATCGCGATCACTTCGCGCTCTTGAGAGAGCGTTCCCCCCGGGAACCTGCGGCGGTGCTCCTGCGTGAGGGCCAAGGCCCGCGCCGGATCCGACTTGAGCGCGCCTTGTGCCGACTGCAGCAGCTGAGCTTCCGTGCCCGGCCGCAATGGGGTGGTGCGCGGCGCGGGCTTGCTCCGCTCCTCGACCGCCGCGGTGGGCTGGGGCGCCACCTCGGGCGCTACCTCGGGAGCCAGAGCGGGCTCGGGTGAGACCGCCGGCTCGGCGGGAGGCACGGGAGCGGGCGCCATCGGCGCTGACACCGGCGCTGATGCCGGCTCGCCCGGAGCATCGGGCTGCGACGCGTACCAGACGGCGCCGCCCGCCAGGCCCGTCGCGACCACCGTGCCCGCCGCGAGCTTCGCCGCCAACGACACCGCCGTCGCCTTCGCGGCGGTTCCTCCGGCGACCGCCGCCCCCGTCGCGGCCGCGCCGCTGCCGATCGCCGTGCTCGCCCCGACCCCGGTGGCCGCGGCCCCCGTCCCACCGCTAGCCCCGATCCCGGCAGCGATCCCGACGGCGCCGAACGCCGGCCCGAGACGCAGCGCCAGATCGCGCAGCTCCGCGCTCGTCGGCCCGTCTTGTTGGGCGCCGTTCAGCAGCTCCCGCAGCTCATCGGAAGCCTCCGAGCCGAGATCAGCCAGGCGCACGGGATCGCGGCTCACGTTCCCTCCGCTGACAGCCGCTTGCCGGCCTCGAGCACCTGCTTGCGCGCCGCGTGCAGCCGCGAGTACGCCGTCTGCAGCGGACAGCCGAGCGCTTCCGCGACATCCTTCATCGGCATCTCCTCGATCTCGTACAAGACGAAGACCGCGCGCTTGTCGTCATCGAGCTCGTCGAGGATGCGCAATAAAAGCTGCCGCGCCTGGCCGCGCTGATAGTCGTCGTGCTGCGTGGCCTCCTCGCGGCGCGCCGGTGGCTCCGAAACCGGCAGCTCGCGTCGCATGTAGGCGCGACGGCGGTGGTCGGAGGCGACCCGCATGCAGATCCCATACAGCCACGTGCGCAAGCTCGAACGCCCCTCGAACCCCTCGAGCTTGCGGTGCACGGCGAGGAAGACCTCCTGGCAAACGTCGGGAACGTCCGAGTCGCGGACGCCCATGTGACGCAGGGTTCGCCAGATGAAGGGGGCATAGTCCTTGAAAATTTGCTGGATATCGAGGGACGCGGCCAGCGGCGCGGGCTGCACGGGCCCTTCCGCGGGAGGATCCGCGACGTTGTCGGATCCGACAGTAAGTGGATGCTGGCGCTGCACCTTATTATGGAAATTGTAGCGCGAATCCGGCGGAAGCAGAAAGCGCGGCGGCTTTCGGACGGAAAAGTAATGTGGTCTGCCCGCCCGCATCCGTAAAATAGAAGCGATCCCGCGTCAGTGGCAGCTCGACGCCCGCGCCCGCACGCAGCGTCAGCGGGCCCAGAAGGCGCAGGCTCGCGCGCACCTTCGCCCCCAAGCCGTAGATGAACCGTGAAGTTTCCTGATTCTGCTGGAATCCGAAGCCTTCGACCGCGAGCAGCCCGAACCGTTGACCGAGGCAGGCGCCGACGTGGGTGTTGAACCGCTGGGTCTCGAAGGGACACCAATAGAGCTCGGCCGAGCGCAACGAGAAGCGACTGCCACGATCACCGCGCGCCGCGTCACTCGACAGGAGTTGAGAGAGCGAAAGCTCGAGCCAACCGATCGACGGCGGCGCGACCGCTCCGCTCACCGCCACCCCGGGCACCACATCGGGCAACAGCCTCCCGACGATCACCAGGTCGACGCCCGCCAGAAACCGCCACGGGTTGCGCTCCAAAGGAGCGCGGCCCCCACGCGAGGCCCCGTCCTCGGACGGTCCCGCGGCCGCGCCGTCTTTGGGCGGGGGTGCTTGCTGCTGCCGGAGGACTTCGATTTGCTCCTCGTTGATGTCGACCATCAACGCCACCACCAGCACGAGCGATTCGTTCAGCGCCGAGCAATTGGCGGCGCGGCTGCTCAGGCTGCGCGTCCCGAGCCGCTGGCCCTCGGCGTCGTTCAGCTCGAGCTCGGCGCGAAAGCCCCGACCGGCTGCGAGCGCGTCGACCCGCCCGTGCACTCGAACGCTGGCATCGGCAGCGCCGCTGAACACCCTGCGACCGAGCCGCGCTTCGACGGCGGCCTCGAGCGCGGCGCGGTCCAGGCAGTCGTGAGGTTCGGGCGGCGACCGCCACTCGATCGCGGCCTGGACCGGCTCGGCGGCGCTGGCGGAGGCCGGCAGCATCGGCAGCAGTCCCGCGATGGCGCAACGCCAAAGACCCCGGAGCGCCGCCGGTCGACCAGACCCGCCGATCATCGGGGCATCCTTGCGCGAACCGAGGCCCCGGGACAAGCGCTTGCAGCGCGCACACCAGAGCACCAAGTTCGATAGCATGAGCGAGCGTCAACGGTTTCGGGCGATGCGGCGGCCGTCGGGCGCGGGCGCGGTGCTCGGGTTGGCGGTCCTGCTCGGGGATCCAAGCCTGGCCCGCGCGGAGCAAGACCCGTGGTGGGGGCGGGACAAGGCGCTGCACCTGGGGGCTTCGACCGCGGCCGCGATGGTCGGGTACGGAGGCGGCGCCCTGCTCTTCGACGAACGTTGGCCGCGAGCGGTGAGCGGCGCCGGGTTCGCGCTGACGCTCGGGGTCGGCAAGGAGCTCTACGACCTGGGCGGCGGTGGCAACGCGTCTTGGAAGGATCTTACCTGGGATCTGATCGGCGCGGCCTTGGGGGTCGGCATCAGTATCGGCGTCGACGCGCTGCTCGCTCCGGACGGGGGACCCCCCGCGACGACCTCGGGCGCTTTGCGCTTTTGAACGCCCTCGACGCGCCCAGCTCGCTCCCTCGCCGAGCCCGAGAGCCGTGCGCTGGCTAAAATCGGGGCCACGTGCTTAGAACAGCCGCATGGGTCTTCTGGACGGAAAGGTCGCGGTGATCACCGGCGCCGGGCATGGCATTGGGCGCGCCACCGCGTTGCTGTTTGCGCGCGAGGGCGCGCGCGTCGTCGTCAATGATCTCGGCACCGAGCGCGATGGGAGCCCGGGCGAGGGCTCGGCGGCAGAGCAGGTGGTCGCCGACATTCAGGCGGCGGGCGGGACCGCGGCGGCAAACCGAGACGATGTCGCGACCGCCACCGGCGCGGCGCACGTCGTGCAGAGCGCGCTCGAGACCTTCGGCGGCCTCGACGTGTTGGTCAACAACGCCGGGATCCTGCGCGACAAGTCGCTGCTGAAAATGGACGAGGCGATGTGGGATGCCGTCGTGAACGTCCACCTGAAGGGCACGTTTTTGTGCACTCAGGCGGCGGCCCGTCACATGAAGTCGGCCGGCGGCGGGCGGATCGTGAACACGACCAGCATCAGCGGGATGCTCGGCAACTTCGGTCAAAGCAACTACGCCGCGGCCAAAGCTGGCATCTACGGATTGACCCGGACCGCCTCGATCGAGCTGCAGCGCTACAACATCACGGTGAACGCGGTCGCGCCGCTCGCCAAGACGCGGATGACCGAAGATCTCCCGATGTTCGAGAAGGTCGACACGCTCACGCCGGAGCACGTCGCCCCCGCCCATTTGTTCTTGTCGAGCGACCTGTGTCAGGGCCGCACGGGCCACGTCCTGGCGGTGGCCGGAGGTAAGTTGAGTATCTACAAGATGGTCGAAAGTGCCGGCCGGTTCAAAGAGGCTGGCGCCGGACTCTGGACCGCCGAGGAGATTTCCGAGCACTGGGACGCCATCAGCAAACTTTGACGCCCCTCGAGCGCCCGCTTTGCTGGTTGGGCGCGCCTACGCGCCGGGTCGAAAAAGCTGGGACCGCCCGGTCGTCGTTGCTGGCCCGTAGGGGGGGTGTTAAATTTCTTCTGGCTCGAGGGCCGGGATTCTCGTGAACGTCGATGCCTCGCGATTCGTCCATTCCGCTGTTCCTCTGGATAGCGATGGCCGTCCTAGTCCACATGGCGTGGGGTGGCGGCGCCGATCGTGCCGCCCGCGTGCTTGAGGAGCGCCTGGACGTTCAGCGGTTCGCCGCCGGGGTGCGGCAGTACGTCGCGCAGCATGGGGGTCCGATAGAGATTTCTATCGAGCAAGCGGAGCTGGAAGCGCCGGAGCCTCCCGACGACAGCGCCGACCCGGCGGCGGTGAAGGCGCCGGAAGCACCGACGGAAGAAGAACCCGAGCCGGAGCAGCTCCCCCCGGAGAAGAAAGAGGAGCCAAAGCCCAAGGACGAGGCGAAGAAGAAGGAAGAAGAAAAGAAGAAGAAGGATGAGGAGAAGGCGCCGGCCGTCGTAAAGCAGGTCCCCCCTGCCGAGGCGCAGCGGCGCATCGCGGTCCGCCAGCACGTCGAGGACAAAGACCAAGAGAACCCCGAGGCGGAGTTCATCGCCGACGAAGCCAACCGCGTCGCAGAGCAGACGCAGGCGCGCATCACCTCCACCGTCGAAAACGATCCGAACCCGAATCCGGGCAGTCATCAAGGCGGTCCCGACCATCAACCGGGCAACGCCGATCACACGCGGGTGGCCCAAGATCGAGACGCTCCCGGCGAGCCCGATCGCGCTCCCAACGACGGGACCGACGGCAAAGAGGTCCTGGCGCAGGAAGCGTCAGCGGCCGGCACGGACCAGGCTCGGGATCGCGCCAACCCCTCGGCGCCGAAGCCGGCGCAGCGCCCCCCGCTGCCGGCGCAAGCCGCGCGGCCCGCGCGGGAAGCGCAGGCCGAAGCGCCCGCCACGCCAGACACCCTGCACGGTGAATCCGGCAGCTTCGGCGTGGCACCGCGTCAAGAAGCGCGCCCCGCACAGAGCGCCCAAACGGCGCGCAAGCGCCGCTTGCCGCCGCCCAAACAATCTCACAACGACCTGTTCGGGTTCGGGGCGCCCGGGACGACCGCCAACGGCATCAACCTGAACCTCACGCCCAACACCGCCACGGCGGCCATTGGCCGGGACACGCTCGCGCGCGAGCGACGGGCGGACGCCGAACGGCGCCGCAGCGCGCACCTCGGCTCCTGGAAGTCGCTCGGCTTGGAGCGCTGGAGGAGCGCCATCGAAAACTACGTGCCGAACGTCAAGCCCGGCAATCAAACGGCCCTCAACACGGCGCGCGTCCCGTTCGCGAGTTACCTGAACATCATCCACAACCGCCTGCACCCGATCTTCGCGGACTCGTTCCTGGCGTCGCTGAGCTCGCTGCCGAGCTCCGATCCGATGAACCGCCGCGACCTGAAGACCAACCTCGAGATCGTGCTCAGCCAGGCAGACGGCAGCCTCGTCACGATGGGCGTCACTCGGGCCAGCGGGGTCACCGCGTTCGACATCGCCGCGCTCGAATCCGTCAAGAAAGCCGCGCCCTTTGGGCCCCCGCCACGCGAGATCGTCTCTCCCGACGGCAACGTCTACTTTCACTGGGAGTTTCATCGTGAGCCGATCTATGCCTGCTCGACCTATTTCGCACGGCCCTACATTCTGAAGGTGCAGCCCAAGACCGCTCCCCCCGAGATCGAGCCGCCCAAACCCGGACCCTCCGATCCTACCGAGGACGGCGCCGCGCCTCAGCGGCACGGGCTGCTGCGCTCGCCGCGCGCTCCCAAGCTCGCAACGACAGCTCCCTGAGATATGACGACACTCGGCGACGTGGTTCGGCGTGACGAGGATCACCCCCAAGGCCAGCGGCCGCCGAGCGCCGAGGCCCCGCCGCCGCCCGAGCTAACCCCAGGCGTCGTCTCGACGGCGTACGTGGCCGGCGGGCGCAGCTTGCGGGCGCTGGCGGCGCTCGGGCTCTTCGCCGTCGTCGTCGGTCGCGGTCTGGCGCCGGCGCTGCCGGGCACCACGGCGGGCATCGGGCGCTACATCGTGCTCGCCGATCGCGTCGCGTCCCTCTTGTCTCAGCTGTTTCTGATCGCGGGCGTGACCATCGCGGTGCGGCTGATCCTCGAATCTGTCAGACACCCGCGGCTCGGCCTCGGCTACCGCGCGGCGACCGCTCCCGCGGCGGCGCTGGTGGTGGTGCTCGTGATGATGGCGGCGTCGCAGGCCCTCGATCCGCAGATTTCGCTGGCGATGGCGGTCAGCAGCACGGCGATGGCGATCATGGCGTTGCCCACCGCCCTGACGAGTGCGCGCGCGCGCGCCGCCGGGCTCGTGCTGGCCACCGCGGCGCTCGGCTCCGCGACGCAGATCGCCGCGCGGGCCTTCGCCATCCACTCGAGCAACCAGGCGCTCACGTCGCTGTTTCTCTTCTCACGCGGGGTCGCCACCTTCGCGCTCGTGTTGGACATCGTGAGCATCGCCCTCGTGGGCATCTGGCTCGGCGCGCGCCGCTGGAAGTGGGCGCTTGCTGCAGCGGCAGCGGTCGTGGGAGCTTCGGCGTTCCTCGCCTGGGCGGCGCTCAAAGGCTCGAGCTATCCGGCGGAGGCCTGGCAGGTGATCGCCGCGCGCACGTTGACGGCGATGACGCGCCATCCCGCGCCGCTGGTGCTGCCCTATTTGCGGTGGATGGTCGAGGTCCTGGCGCTGTTCGCTGCGGCGCTCGCGGTGGCCGTGCCGACGAGGTTGCCGAGGCTGCAGGCGGCGCTGGCGCTCGCGCTGCTGGCCCGAGCTTCGACCGACATCCCGCTCCTGGCCTTGTGCCTGGTGCTGGCCGCGCTGATCGCGGGGTTGCACGCCGCTGCGCCCGCGCCCACGCCGGTGTTGGCCGTCGAGGCCCACCCGGACAAGGACGCGCGTTGAGGACGCTGACGATCTTGTGCGCCAGCCTGGTGGTCTGGACCGCGGGAGGTTGCCGCCGTGAGGAGCCGTCGTCGGGCGGCGACGAAGGCGCGCGGATTTATGCGCGCGCCTGCTCGAGCTGTCATGGCATGGACGGGCGGGGACGACCCCGCATGGGCCTCACCACCCCGCCGCGCGATCTGACGGACCCGGAGCTGTACCGGAACACGAACGAAGCCGGCCTTCAGCAGGTCGTGTTGCACGGCAAAGGGCAGATGCCCGCGTTCTCGAAGCTGCTCGACGAGCAGGAGGTGCGCGCGGTCATCGGCTATTTGCACACGCTCCAGCGCAAACCCTAGGGCCGCGGGCCACGTCGACCTTGCAGAGCGGCGTCAGCGCTCGAGCCAGAACGCCACCAGCGGGATCGCCAGGCACAGGATGACGAACAGCAACCAACGCTGCCAGCGGGGTAGGAAGCGTTCCAGCGACGAGCTCACGACGCCGTCAGCACGAAAGCACCAAACACGATGACCAGGTACGGCATCGAGGCGAAGAACAGCGAGCGCGCCCAGCTCACCCCGGCGGAGGCCCGAAGCCCCATCAGCCCCCAACCGAGCAGCCCGAGGCCGGCCAGCGCCGCGACCACGGCATAGGCCGCGCCGCCAATCCCGAACTTCACCGGGAGCAAGCTGACGGCGAGCAGCACCACGAGCTGCACGACCATCTCGAGCTTCGCTGCCGCGAGCCCGCGGCGCACCGGCAACACCTGTAGCCCGGCGCGTTCGTACTCGGCCTGGCGGAAGATGGCGATCGCGACGAAGTGGGGCAGCTGCCAGACGAACAGGATGCCGAACAAGAGCAGCCCTTCGAGCCCGAGCTCGCCGGCCAGCGCCGAATACCCGAGCAGCGGCGGGATCGCGCCGGGGATCGCGCCGACGTAGAGCGCGATCGGCGCCACCCGCTTGAGCGGCGTGTAGAGCAGGACGTAGCTGATGAGGGCGATCGCGGCGAGCAGCCCTGTCAGGGCGTTCACGGCGAAGCTCAGGAGCGAGAGCCCGGCGACCGACAGCGCCAGGCCGAACCACAAGGCCACCTCGGGCGTCAAACGCCCGGAGGGCAGCGGTCGGTTGCGCGTGCGCTCCATCAAGGCGTCCGTGTCGCGCTCGAGATACATGTTCAGGGTGTTGGCGGCGCCGACCACCAGGGCGGTGCCGACCAGCGCCGTGACCAGGAGCAGCAGGTCGATGGGCCCCGGGGCGGCCGCAGCGCCGCACAGCGTCGTGACCAGCACCAGGCGTGTCACCGAGGGCTTGGTGAGCTGCAGCAGCGCCATGGGCGCGCTGGTCTCGTGGCGCCGGAGCGCGGCGGTTTGGACAGGACCGTTCATCGTCGGGGCGACCGCCCTCGGGCGCGGGCGGCAGCGCCGAACGTGGCGCCGGCCCGCGCTGGGAAGCGGCCGAAAGCTGGGGCTCTCTATAGTGCATCGCGGGCCGTCCCGCTACTCGCGCACGAGCAAGCTCAGCCGGTTTCGGGCCCAGCTTGGCGGCTCGCCAAAAAAACCCGGCGAGCGTATGGTGGCCGGGTGGTCAGTGACGTGAAGGAGCGGCGTGTGGGCTGGATCTGGGTGTCTGCGGGGTTCGGGTTTCTCGCCGTAGCGTTGGGCGCGTTTGGCGCGCACGGCTTGCGGGGCAAGATCCCCGAACGTCTGTTTGCCGCCTACGAAACAGGCGTGCTCTACCACCTCGTGCACGCCGTCGTGCTGCTCGCGGTGTCGCTCGCCGCTCGACAATCCGCCAGCACTGCGATCGTCGCGCAGAGCCTGCTGGTGGCGGGGATCGTGCTGTTCTCGGGCTCGCTGTACGTGATGGCGATGACCGGCTACGGTCGCCTCGGCATCGTGACGCCCTTCGGCGGCGTTTGCCTGCTCGCCGCGTGGGTGGCCATCGGCGTCCAGCTCGGGCGCTGAACGCGTCCTTGGCGCCGCGTCACGCGCTCTTCGTCTCGTCCTTGACGGCGTCCTTCGCCGTCGAACCGGAGCTCAGCTGCTGGGGAGGCTTCTCGTCGTCCTCCGAGACGCCCTTCTTGAAGTTGCGAATGCCTTCACCGAGCCCCTTGCCGATGTCGGCGAGCCGGCCTGCCCCGAAAAGCAGCAGGACGATCAATGCGATGACGACGATTTGCCAGGGCCCGACTGCCATTCTTCACTCCGGATGCGAGCGCCAGACGCTCACCACGCGGTTTCACTATCACCGACGCTGCACTCGAGCAATCCGGCGCCGCAGCCAAACCGGAAGGAGGATTGAAAGCCGGGTTGTCATGAGGGTCAAAAAAACACAACCGCCCGAAAAAAGGCACAATCCGAGCGGCAGCAGCCAGTAGACCGTCGAGCTCGGCAGCGATCGGTCGAGCCGATGGAGCGCGATCAGCCCGGCCCCGGCGACGCAAGCCCCCGCCACCGTCGCGGGCCCCCGCCGCAGCCCGGCGTGCCGTAGGAGCCCGCCGCAAAGCACCAACCCCGGGGCCCACGCGGCGGCGACGACCAGCAAGGCTCTCGACCACGGCGAGAGCTTCGCCGGCGGCCCCCAGGCGGGCAGGCCAGCGATCGTCGCCCGCTGCACGGCGAGCCGAACCCTCGGCGCCGCTTGCTCGCGGGAGCGCACGAACAGCCGGAGCTTCGAGAGCTGGAGCGTTCGTAGATCGTCGCTGGGCACCAGGTCTTCGGCGGTGAACCACGCGCGCTCCCCCGAGCGGGGCAGCGGCCCGACGACGCGCGGCGGCTGGCCGGGAAAGCACAACCAGCTGACACCCACCAGAGGGACCTGCGCGCTCCTCGGCTGATCCACCGCCGCGCAGCTGTGCTTGCCCTGCTCGAGCAGCTGGTGAGCGAAGCGTCCCGGATGAGCGGCGGGCGAGCTTGTCGCGAGCAGGCAAGCCAGGCTCGCCAAGCCGATCGACCCCTGGGTGAGGGTGAGGTTCGCGACGAGCCTGCCCGGAGACGCTCCCAGGGCGAACAGCGCGCGCGCCTCACCGCGTTCGACGCATCGAGCCGCGGCGAACGCGAGCCCCACCGGCACTCCGACCAAGACCGCCGTCTCGACCGCCACCGCCAAGAGCGCCCTCGCGAACGGCAACGCGACCGGCAGCGGCACCTCCGGCGACACCATCCACGGCAGCAGGCGCACCCAGCCGGCGGCGAGCGCCAGCAAGAGGACGACGGCTGCGGACGCCAGTACCGAACGCAGCGCGTGGCGGGCCAACACATGCATGGGTGGTTCGAACCCGTTCTGCAGCTCGAGAACGCGCCTCGAAGCCAGGATAGCGCGCTTTTCGAACCACTGACCGGCGGGGGCGCGCAATCCTACTTCCAGCGCGGCGTGCCCGTGTTTATGCTCCGCTGGCCGAATGTTGGCGGGCGCGGAGACACCTCACCCGCATCCAACGGCATCCGGCCGTCCCGGAATTCTGGAGGCACCATGTTCGCTCGGTCCCCGCGTATCCTCGCCGCTCTCTTCGCCGCATCTCCCCTTTTGGCCGCCCCCACGGCGCTCGCGCAAGAAGGGGTCGATCGGACCTCCCCGAACATCAAAGGGATCGCGGGCGGCGCCCTGCTCGGGGCCGAAGCCGTGCTCTTGGTCGAGGCCGCCTTGGATGTAGAACCGACATGGGCCTACATCGCGGGCGGCTTGGGCGGCGCCGTCGCGGGCGGCGTCGGCGGCTATTTCGTCGAGCACAACACCGACAGCGGTCGCGTGCCGATGCTGATGCTCGCGGGGGGCATGCTGCTGGTGATCCCGACGACGGTCGCGGTGCTGACCGCCACCGCGTACGAGCCGCCGGCCGGCTACGTGGAGGATCGGGGCCCGATGGACGAGCCGCCAGCCGATCCCGCGCTCGCCCCCGCACCGCTCGAACCGGCGCCCGGACCCGTCATCACACCGGCGACGGCGCCGCCCCAGGGGTCCATCTCGCGGGGTCAATCACCCGTCGCCGTGAGTACCCCTGCTCCTAAAGCGCACCTTTCACGTCACCGCCTCCCATCGCTGGTGGAGGTCACGGACGAGACTTTGGCGCTTGGGGTGCCCGCCGTGCAGGTGCGGGACGTCTTCAGCGCCGAAGAGTTGCACCGCTATGGCGTCGCCCAGGCGACGGAATACGAGGTGCCGCTGTTGAGCTACACATTTTGAACGCGGGGGCTCGACGCCCCTTCCGGCTAGAAGCGCGTTGCCGTAGGATCGCTCACTGCGGCCAAACTTTCCTTTTGGTCGCAAACGACGAGCCAGATGGTACAGGCAGCGCCCCCTAGGATAGTTCCACGAAGTCGAGGCGGGGACGACCCGGCCCTGAACAAGGTCATCGCCGGACGTTATCGCTTGGAGGCCCGCATCGGTGAAGGCGGGATGGGCATCGTCTATCGAGCCCGTCACGTGCTCATCGATCGGGTGGTAGCGGTCAAGCTCATCCGCCCGGACCTGCGCGGTGAAACGCATTTGCGGGCTTGGATGTTGCGTGAGGCTCGCGCCGCCAATCGCGTCGACCACGCACACATCATCGACATCCACGACATCGGCGAGACGGACGATGGCGAGCTCTACCTGGTGATGGAGTACCTGGTGGGCACGCCGCTCTCGGCGGAGCTCGCGCGCGGGCCGATGCCGCTGCACCGCGCGGTCGACATCTTGGAGCAGATGGGCGCGGCGCTCGCTCGCGCTCACGACCTTGGCGTCGTGCATCGCGATCTGAAGAGCGACAACATATTGTTGACGACGCGGGGCGGTCGCAAAGACTTCGTCAAGATCCTCGACTTCGGGTTGGCGGCGCTCGCCCACGACCCGCGACTGGCTCCGAAGGGCGCTGTGTTCGGAACGCCGGAATACATGTCCCCAGAACAAGCCAGAGGCGAACAGGCGGGCCCTCAGTCCGACCTGTACGCTCTGGGGATCCTTTTCTTCGAGATGTTGACGGGCCAGCTCCCGTTCCGTTCGAACGACCGCGACACCTTGCTCGAGATGCAGCGAACGGCGCAGGCGCCCCGGCCGAGCGGGATACGCAAGGACTGCCACCCCGCCGCCGAAAAAATCGTGATGCGCCTGCTCGAGAAGGATGCCCGAAAGCGCTACCGCGACGGCCATCACCTGCTGGAAGAGCTGAAGGCCCTGCAGCGATCGTTGCCGAGCCCGTCTTGGGACAAGGATCGCGAACCGGAGCCGGCCGCGGCGCCCCCTCCGCCGCCCCCCCCGAAGTCTCCCGGTGTGACCGAATGGGCCAACCGCGCCGGCCTGTTCGCGCGCATGCTGTCGCGCGCCTATCCGTCCGGCAACGCGCCGGAAGAGCTCACGCGCGCGCTCTCTGGTCTGTGGGAGATCGCTGCCAAGGCCAACGGTCTCGAGGGCGAGATCGCCAGCCACACGCGCAAGCTCGAAGCGCTGGAGCGCCGAGGACGAGCGCTCCGCGCAGAAATCGGTCGCAAGGTCGAGGAGCTGGCACAGGAGGAGTCGCGCGCGCTGCGTGACGCAGCTTCCTACGGCGAAGAAGAGGAGGCGGCCCGGCTCGAGCTCATCAAGGCGGAGCAGAACGCTCGGGAGAAGCTCGTGCTCGCCGATCAAGCGGAGCGGGCAGGCCACGGGTCACGCGCGATCTTCGAGCAAGCCGGCGCCGCCAAGGCGCTGGTAGAGTCACGCAAGCAGTGGCTGAAGACGCGCGAGACGCGCCGAACCGACCGAGAGGCGATCGCGCGGGACCTGCGCCGCCAGATCGAAGAGCTCCGGGCCCAGCTCGCTCGCTACGCCGAGGCGCTCGAAGAAGATCTCGCGTCGGGCCGTGAGAAGGTCGCCGCGCGCTCCCGCGAGGGGCTCAAGTACGAAAAGGCTTTCCACGACACATCGACCCTCCTGCTCGCCCACCTCAAGGGAAAGCCCGAGTGCCGGGACTTGATGGCGGAGCTCAACGCCGGCGCGGGGGATTCGTTGCAAGGCGCGCCGCCCCCCCGCAACTTCGTCACCGGCACACGCGTCGCCGGCTGATCCGCTCCCTCGCTGGGCTACCGCGCGCTGCCCCGGCGGGCCTCGCCGAGTCACGCCGGCAGCTTGGCGTCCAAGAACGAACGGAGCTTCACGAGGTTCTTGGGATCCCTGGCAAAACCAGGAGCTACGTAGCTCTCGGCCCACCCCTTGAGCTCGCTCATGAGCTCGGCGCGAACCGCCGCATCGGTCACGATCGCGTCCACGCTGCGCCCTCGAGCGCTGCTTCGTGACAGCTCCTGAACGAAGCGGGCGAGCCTTTCGTAGGTGTCTCCCAGAAACTCTCGCACCAGCTCGGCTTCGGCAGCCAGCCGCTCGAGCGCGCCGGTATCGGGAGCTTCCGCTGGCAAGGCGCCCTTGGCCGCCGCCGCCGCGACCCGCAGCACGAACGCGTCGTCGATGAAGCCGAGGTCCTCGATGCCATCCGGGATCAGGTCGAGCGATTTGAACAAGTAGTTGACGGCTCCGAACAGCTGGCGCGTCGCGTCTTCGGGAAGCTCGCCGCCGTCCGCCAGCTCGGCCACCGCGCCCAGGTCGTCCGGGAGGCTTTGCAACCAGGCGGGAAACGCATCCAAGCAGCGCGACTCGATCTCGGCCATGCGATCGGTCTACACCAGCGATCCTGGGCGGAAAAGAGGGTGCTGCCGGCCGAGGGGTACGGAACCGGCCACGTTCGCGGACGAAGGGCCTAACGCCGCTCCCCTCCACACAAAAGCCTCAGCGCGTTCTTCGCGAGAATCGCTTCCACCTCGGCGCGCGTCAGCCCGACGTCTGGAGCCAAGAGGGCGCGGGCAAGGCGCTGATATCCCGTCACCTCTGCGAGCTCGGGCGGGGGTCGGATGTCGCCCTCGAAATCGGACCCCACCGCGACGTGCTCGGCCCCGATCAGGCGCACCAGGTAGCGCACGTGACGGACCACGTCGTCCAGGGTCGCGGCGCGGCCCCGGGCGAGGAAGGGGGAATGGAAGTTCACGCCCACCAGCCCACCCGTGCGCGCGATCGCCCGCAGCTGCTCGTCGTCGAGGTTGCGCGGGTGCGCCGCCAGGCGCCGAGCATTGGAGTGGCTGGCCACCACCGGGCGCTTGGCGGCGATCGCCATCCGGACAATCTCCATCGTGGCCCGGTCCGATGCGTGTGAGACGTCGACGATACCGCCAGCGGCGTGGATGCGCTCGACGACGCGGCGTCCCGCGTCCGTGAGGCCGAAGGAGGCGCCGCCACGAGCGCCCGATGAGCTCGCGAGCGCGTTATCGTAGCTGTGCACGAGCCCGAACAGGCGCACGCCGCGCGCCACCCAGCCGCTGACCGCGTCCGGATCCGCGGCGAGCGGCGCGGCGCCCTCGAACGACAGCCAGGTCGAGACCGCCCCCGGGCGAGCCGAGCAGCCCGGGAGGGCGTACGGCTCCGTGCGCCCGAGCAGCCCGAACACCCGCGCGTACGAGGTCTCCAGGTCGCGAGCCCGAGGCCCGCTGGGCGACACGTCGCGCGGAATGTAGAGCGGCAAGACGACGCCGCGAACGCCCGCGCGACGCAACGCAGCGGCGGGGTACTGCCCGCTCCCGGCAGCGAACGCCCGATGCTTGTAGTTGGCTTGATAGGAGAGGTCGACGTGCAGATCCACCACCTCGAGCGGCGTCGGCTCGACGGCCGCCCCGCGCAGCGGCTGCGGCACGAGCAACAGCACCGCCGACGCCGCCACGAGCAAAGGGGCGAAGCTCGAGAGCCGCATCGCCAAAGAATAGAGGTCCCGCGGGAGATCGCCAACCGCCGGGCGGGGGACCGCACAAACCCAGCAACCATGCTCCGGTCGAGGACGATGGGGCGGCGCAAGCGGGCGGCGATGCCCCTTCGAACCCGTGGCGCACGCGAGCGGCGGCGCGCCCGGCCCCGTCGAGAGGAATCCATGAGACAGATCTTCGGTAAGAAAACGATTTCGGCTTGGTTGACCCTGGTGCTCGCGAACGCCGCTGCTTGCGGACCAGCCGACGAGTTCACGAGCTGCGAGGAGCAAAGCAACTGCAGCGACGACGCCACGGGCGGTGAACCGGGCGCCTTCCCGTGGAGCGGCGACGCGGACGGAGCAGCGGGCGAAGCCGCGGCCAGCGGGAGTGGATCCGGCGGGCGAAGCGGCTCGGGCAGCGCCTCGAGCGGTGGGGAGAACGCCGGCAGCGGCCTGGGCGACGGGGGCGCTGCGGCAGCGGGCGCCGGCGGTGCCGCGCCGCATGTCGACGACTGGCCGCCGCGGGTCGTCTCGGTCACTCCCGAAGACGCGGCCGCGGGCGTGGAGGCGACCACCACCATCACCTTCGTCTTCGACGAGCCCATGGATCGCGCCGCCACCGAAGCGGCGGTCCAACCCATCAACCTCGGCGGCTACACCACGCAGTGGAACAAGACGAGCACGGAGCTGACGCTCACGCCCGAGTCGCTAGAGTACGCCAGCGGCGGCGACCCCGAGCTGGTCCTTGCCAACGTGTACGGCGCTCGCATTTCGACGGCGGCGCGCGATCGCTCGGGCAATCCGTTGCAGTCGGCGGCCGAGACGACGTTTTCGACGCTGCGTCGCATCACCAGCGTGTCCACGCACCAGACCCAGTCGGTCCACAGCGACGGTCAGCTCCTTTCCTGCGGCTACAAGGGGGTCAAGGCCCAAACGGTCGGAGACGATGAGAGCAACATCTATCGACGCTCGTTCCTCAGGCTCGACCCCTCGGTTTGGCCCGTCGACGCGACCCGCCTGGAGTCCGTGATCCTGCGCACCGAGCAGGTGAACACCTTCGGACAGCCCTTCGGGTCCTCCGGGCTCGGGGTCTTCGTCGTCGACGGCCTCGCCGCCGGCCTGGAACCTGGCGTGGTCGCGCTCGACGCGCCTCCCTCGATGCGCGTCGGCGTCCTCAGCGATCTGGAGCAGACCGGACCGCGTGAGATCGACATCTCGGCGTTCGCCGAAGGAGCCAATACCGCCGGCAGCGACGGAGCACGCCTGCTCCGGTTGGGCTTCGAAAAGGCCAGCAACGGCAACGGCAGCAAAGACGCGATCCAGATTCGCTGCGAGCTGGAGCTCGAGACCACCTACCTCGTGCCCTGAGGATCGAAGCCCTCCGAACGGCAGAGACAAACCCGAGGGGGCGCGCTCGGCGCCACCTCGGGTCTTCTCACACGCAGTGACCGGACCGTCTGCCAGCGATCGGCGTGCTACGGCATGCTCGAAGGAGCGTTCGGCTCCAGCGCCGGCGTGCTCCCACCGTTCGGGATGACGATCTCGACCCGGCGGTTCATGGCGCGACCTTCGGCCGTGTCGTTGGTCGCGATCGGCTGCTGCTCACCCCGACCCACTGCTCGCACTCGGTCAGGGTCCACGCCCTGGGAGATCAGGTGCTGGCGCACCGACTCTGCTCGCTCTTGCGACAACCGCTGGTTCATTTCGTCGGCGCCCCGGCTATCGGTGTGCCCTTCGATGACGATCGTGCCCTCCTGCATCTTCAGCGCTTCGGCGACCCGATTGAGCTTCTGCTCGGCGATGGGCAAGAGGTCCGCCTGTGCCGTGCGGAACAGCACGGCGCCCGTGAGCGTCAAGACCAGGCCCCGCTGTTCTTCCTTCAGCGTCCCGAGCTCCTGAAGGCTCTGCATCGCCGCCTGGTACTTCTGCTCCGCCTGTTGGCGCGCCTCTCGCTGCTGCTCGAGCTCGGCCTTGCGGGCCTCGAGCTCTTGCTCCAGGCGCTGCAGCTCCTGAGCGCGCTCACCAAGCGTGTCGCTGCGGTTGCTCAGCTCTTGGCGCACGGCGCCGAGCTGATTTTCGATGTCTCGCAGGTTCATGCGGGTCTGCTCCAGCTCGCTGCGAGCGCGCCGCCGCAGCTCGTCCTGCAGCTCGGTGTACTGCCGCTCCCAGCGCTCCTGGTTCAGGCGCGCCTCGGCGATCTCGGCCTGCACCATCGCCTCCTGAGCCTTGCGCTGGGCCACATAGGCGGTGCTGCGCTCTTCGAAGGAGTTGGCGTCCTCGGCGTGCGCGGCTTCGGCCCGCTCGAGCGCCTGCTGCGCCTCCAGCACCTCCGCCGGGACGAGCTGCGCCGCCTTGCTGGTGCGCGCCAGATCGTAGGTCCGGCGCGCTTCTACGAGCTGCTCGCTCGGCGCCGACGACGCACAGGCGCTCAAGGCGCCCCCCGCGGCCGCGACGGCGATCAATTTGGCTGTAGTCCTCATCATCCTCATCGCTGAATCCTCCGAAGAAAGTGGTCAGTCGGTCTCCTGCTTCAGACGCTCGATGCGCTGAGCGGCCTCCATCGCCTCTTGGCGGTAGCTCACCTCGCGCGCGAGGGCCATGGCGAGCTCCGCGTCGGCTTCAGCGCGCTGCAACACCCAGTAAGCCATCTCGCCTTCGTTGTCGGCGATGAGTTGCTCTGCCGTGGCCACTTGATCCCTGGCCATCTTCAAGTGCAGCGCCGCCCGAGGCACGTTCTGCGCTCCCACTTCCTCCGCCGCGCGAACGGTCGACTTCGTTTGACTCATCTCGGGCGGGGTGGTCGCCGAAGAGGCACATCCCATCGCCAGTGACGTGACCGAGGCCACGGCCAGTGTTTCGAGCCATCTCATGGTCGCTTCTCCTCCTGCAGTTGCGTCGAGCCCACGGCCCTCGTCCAAAGCGCGACGCCGGCACACGAACGCACCGCGAGCCCGCGCCACTCGTCAGTCCATCAAGCAATCGACGGGCCAACCTGCGCTGGACGTGACCTGGCGCCTCCGCGCTCTTCCGACGCGCCTTCGAGCAAAAGCCCGACGTTGGGGCTTCGGCGCTCTTCACCGGGCTCGCAGAGCGTGCGGAGGGCCCCTGACAGCGCGATGCGGCAGATCCCGGCGGTCGCGAGGCAAGCTGTCACGGCGCGGCGGGCGGCCCCTTCGAGCGAGCCGACCCCCTGCTCCTCACGAACCTCGGGCCACGAGCGCGCCCTTGCAGGGCGCGCGCCGAACCTCTCGATCACGCCCAGGCCGGACGGTGGCCTGGCTTCCACTTGATGTTGCAGCCGACGCTCGGCTTCTGGTCGACATCCGGAGAGCGATCCTGCAACACGGCTTCGACCGCCGCGCGAACGTCGGCGCCGGTGACCGGCAGCCGATTGCTTGGCCGGCTGTCGTCGAACTGACCGCGGTACGCCAGCCGCCCGTCGCGGCCGAAGACGTAAAACTCCGGCGTGCACGCCGCTCGGAACGCCTTGGCGACTTCCTGGTCGGCATCGTACAAGTAGGGGAAGACGTAGCCGGCCTGGGTCGCTTCCTCGACCATGCGCTCCGGCGCGTCTTCCGGGTAGGAGGCGGCGTCGTTGGAGCTGATCGCCACCATCGGAACGCCACGCCGCTGGCAGTACCGGCCAAAGTCGGCCAGCCCCTCGCGGATGTGTTTGACGAACGGGCAATGATTGCAAATGAAAGCCACCACACAGGGCGTGTGCTGAAAGCTCTGGGAGGTGACCGTTTGACCGGACACCACGTCGAGCAGCGAAAACGACGGCACGGGGGTGCCGAGCTCCAGCATCTGCGAGGGAGTGACTGCCATGGTTCTATCAATCAGGCGCTTTTTGCGAGAAACGCAAGGGGAGCGCCATGGTTTCGTCCGCCAGCTCCTGCTCGTATAGAAATGCATACGCCGCGCGGCTCGCCAAAACCCGCTTGGTGTATCGGCGGGTTTCGTTGAACGGGATCGTCTCGACCCAGACGTCGAAGTCCAGGTGCGGTCGATCGCGGAGCCAGCGGCGCGGGCGCCCCGGGCCCGCGTTGTAGCCGGGGATGGCCAGCAGGGGGTTCTCCGCGAAGGTGCGCGTCAGCTTGCCGAGCACGCTGCAGCCGAGCGCGATGTTCACGGGCGGGCGCTTGAGCGACTCCGGCGTGGCCGGCAGCCCCAGGGGCTTGGCGAAGCTCCTGGCGGTCGGCAGGATGAGCTGCATCAAGCCATAGGCGTCCGCCGGGCTCACGGCGCTGGCGTCGAACGCCGACTCCTCTCGCATCACGGCGTAGGCGAGCGACTCGGGGATGCCGTTCTTTTTTGCCTCTCGGGCGACCAGCGGATGATGCGGACGCGGGAAGGCGATCTTCCAGGCCGTGACCCAGTCGCCGGCCGGCCAACGTGACAGCCAGTCGGTCAAGAGCCCCCGGGCGATGCCGTGGGCGACCTGGGCGGCCCCCGCTCGATCGTAGAGGAGGGCCACGGCCCACAGCATCTCCGGTGCCGGATTGCGCGCCGGCATCGTGATGGACTCGAGCTCCGTCCGGGCCAGCTCCACGTCGCCGACGCGTAGCAGCTCGAGCCCACGCTGGAAGCTTGGGAGCTCGAACTCCGGACGGTGGGCGAAGCGAAACGGCTCTTGGGCGGCTCGGGCGAGCGCCGTCTCCTTCGCTCGCCGCGCGCGCTCCGGATCGGCGTCCACCAGCCGCGAGTAGGCGTGCAACATGTAGTACGAGAGCGGCAGCTGCGCGATCACGGCTTCGAGCTCGGCGAGGCCGCGCTCGCGTTCCCCGGTCTCCATCCACGCCCGCGCGCGGAAATAGCGCTCCCGACCGGAGAACTCGTGGCCGCGCGCCGCGTCGTTCTCCACCAGCACGGCGGCGCGATCGAGCACCGCCGCCGCCCCCGACCAGTCCCCCTTCTCCATGCGCCGGACCGCCAGGCGGAAGACGCCGTCGAGCATCAGGTCGCCCTGGGGGTAGAGGTCGGGCAAGCTGCTGAGCAGCTCCGTGAAGCGCGCTTCGGCGCCCAGCTCCGAGTAGCTGAGGGCTGCGTTGATGCGGGCGTCGTCGGCGAGCCGGTGGGTCGGCGCTTCCTGCTCGAGCTGAGCGTAGCGTTGGATGGCGAGCGAGTGCCGCCCGTCGGAGGCGGCATACTTGCCGGCCAGGTACAGCGCTCGTGCGCGGACGTCTTCCCCTTTGCAATGACGGATCGGATCGTCGAGCGCGTCGGCGGCGCGGCCCCACTTGCGCCCGAGCGCGATCGCCTTGGCGCGCAGCACCGCCGCCTCGCAACCGACGCTCCCCCACTGATCGGCGCTCGGCAGCTGACCCAAGATCTCCTGGGCTGCCGCTTCGGCTTCGGCGGCTTGCCGGCCGCCGACCAGCACCCCGAGCTTCACGAGCTGCTCGGACGCGCTCAAGCGCAGCAGCCCGGACCGCTCGCTCGGCGGGAGCGAGGCCAGGGCCCGTTGCTCGACGGCCTCCGCGCGGCGCCTCAGTTCGTCGCGATCGGCCCGCTCGAGCCCCACGCGGCGCGCCAGCCGGAGCGCTTCGACGATGCGGTCGCGCTGAGCGACCGCACCGGGAGTGATTTTGGCCTGTTGAGCGGCGCTCTTGTCCTCCGGATCCCCGACGCCGGCCGACTGCAGCAACGTTCGGCTGAGCTGCAGCGCCACGTCTGGCCAGGAAGCGGCGCGTTCTTTCTCGCCCAGGACCTGCCGCCAGATGTCGATCGCTCGCTCGTGGTCCCCTTGGAGGACCGCGGCCTCGGCCAAGAGCAATTTCGCTTCGGCCGCGATGGGCTGATCGGGCGGCACCTGCTGCAGGTGCTGGGTCGCGAGGCGGTGTTGCCCCGCCGCGAGCAGGCTGCGGCCCGCGCCCAGACGGGCGTAGCCGGCGAGCGGCCACGCCACCCCCGCGGCGCTTTCATAGGCAGCGCTGGCCGCGGGCAGCTCCCCGGCGCGCTCGCGCAACCGCCCGAGCAAGAGCTGCCAGGCGGCCGCGGCCCGGGGCGGCAGCTTACGGCTCTGGAAGACCCGCTCGACCTCGTCCGCGGCCGCTTTCGGCTGTCCCGCGTCGAACGCGCGGGCCGCCGCCGACAGCTCGGGCAGCGTCAGCAGCGGCGCGAACTGCTCGATCGACAAGGACTCCACTTCCCCGAGATCCGCCGCCGCCGGCGTCGACGCGTTCGCCAGGGGGGTCGCCGGGGGCTCCACCCGTGACGTGGAAGGCGAGAGGTGGGGCACCGAACAGGCCGTGAACACGGCGACGCCGGCCACCCAACGCAGGCGCGGGCTCATCGAGCTTTCCTCCCCGCCCCATCGATCCGCGCGCGGGCCGCGCGGGCGTCGCTTGCGTCCTCGTCGGCTGCGCTGGTGAGCTGGAGTTCGCGGCGCTGCTGCCAGCGCTCCTGGTGCTGCTCGACCGCGCGGGAGTGCGCCTCGGCCACGCCCACCGCGCAGACCTCTTCGGCGGCCACCGCCTGCCGGCGCGCGAGCTCCGCCCGCGCCCGGCGCTCCCGCTCCCGCAAGGCCTCGATGCTGCGTGCGTTCTGCTGCGCATGCAGGTCGGCACGCTGCAGGTCGGCGGCGCTCAACCGCCCTTGCTCGAGGTTCGCGCGTTCGGCCTGCAAGAGCCCGTCGAGCGCCCGTTCGGCTTGCTCACGCTGTGCCCGGCTGCGGGAGGCGACCTGCTCCGCCTGCTGCTCCGCGCGCCGGGCATCGCCGAGCGTGCGTCTCGCGGCGTCGAGCTGTGACCGCCGCAGCGATCGCAGAGCATCCAGCGGGTATCGGCCCTTCACCCGCCGATCTTATAACGAGATGCCGCGATCACGAAACAGACCGCTCCGGCCGAGGAGTCAGCGACGGGCCGCCGCGGCGCCGGACCATGGAGGTTGACGGGGGCGCGGCCTCTTGAAAAATCGCCGGGTGAACCGCCGCGTCAAAGCTCGCGATCGCGCGCTGCTCGCCGGGCTCGCGATCACGTGCGCGCTCGCCTGCCTCTTCGGCTGCGGGCCCGCGCCGAGCACGACCGACGTCGTCACGCTGGTGTTTCCGAGCAGCGGGGTCGGCGCCGAAGCGCGCGTCCTACGCCGCCAACTCGATCGCTTCGAAGCGCTGCACCCCCAGATCCGGGTCGTCGAGCAGCTGAGCCCAGACGCCGCCGACCAGCGCCACCAACAGTACGTGCAGTGGCTGAACGCCGGCACGCCGACGCCGGACGTCCTCCAGCTCGACGTGGTCTGGACCCCGGAATTTGCCGCCGCGGGCTGGATCGTCCCGCTCGAACGGTCGCCCTCAGCCGACGAGTGGTTCGAGGCCGCGCTGCGCGCGAACAGCTGGCAGGGGGAGCTCTACGCGCTGCCGTGGTTCGTCGACGTCGGCATGCTGTACTACCGCACGGACGTGCTGGCGGAGCCGCCAGGATCGCTCGATCAGCTAAGGACCCTGGTCGAGCGCGCGCAAGACGAGCACGGTCTGCCCTTCGGGTTCGTGTGGCAAGGCGCCCGCTACGAAGGCCTGGTGACGGTGTACCTCGAGCACCTCGGCGCCTTCGGCGGTCAGCTGCTCGACGACAGCGGCGCCCCAGCGCTCGACGCGCCGCCCGCCTTGCGCGCCCTCACCTTCATGACGCAGAGCATCGGGCGCTTCGTGCCCCAGGCCGTGCTCGGTTGGCAGGAGGAGCAGACCCGGTTTGCGTTCCAGAACGGCGACGCCGTCGCGATGCGCAACTGGCCGTACGCCTTTCCGCTGGTGAACGATCCTCGCACGTCGCGCGTCGCCGGCCGCGTCGGCATCGCCCCGATGCCGGCGACGCCCCAAGGCCGGCCCACGGCCGCCCTCGGGGGCGCCGCCCTCGCCATCAATCGACACAGCCGACATCCCCAGGCCGCGGAGCGCCTGATTCGGTTTCTCACCGCCGCTCCCCAAATGCTCGAGCGGGCGCGCCTGAGCGGGCAGCTGCCGGCGCGACGCGCGCTCTACGATCGGCCCGAGCTGTCGGAGGCGTTGCCGTTCGATCCGCAGGCCGCCCGAGAGATCGTCGAAGCCGCCTCGCCGCGCCCCCCGATCCCGGTCTATTCGGAGCTGTCATCGGCGTTGCAGGTGCAGCTACACCGCGCCTTGAGCGGCCAGCTCACCCCTGCTCAGGCCCTGGCCAACGCGCAGCACCAAGCGCTGGGAATCCTCGACGCCGCAGGGCTCGGCCCGAAGGGGACGCGCGGGCAGGGGGCTGCACGAGCGCCGCGCTGGGCGGTGCTCACGATGAACGTCTTGGCGCTCGCCCTCGGCGGCGTCTTAATCGCGGCCTGGCTGGGGCGCCGGCGGCGCCAACACGGGCCCGAGCGCGCGCACCCCCGCGACGAGCGCCGCCTGGGCTGGCTGCTGCTCGCCCCGGCGATCTTGGCCATCGCGCTCACCGCCGTGATCCCGCTCGCCTGGACCTTCTTCGAGTCGCTCCACGCCCATGACCTGCGCACGCCCTGGCTAGGCCGCTCGTTCGTGGGGCTTCGAAACTACGCCGAGGCCATCGCCGATGGTCGATTCTGGGGCGCCCTGGGCCGCACGCTGGTGTTCACGGCGGTGAGCGTCGGCGTGGAGCTCTTGCTCGGCCTGGCGCTCGCGCTGCTGCTCGATCGGGCGAGCCGAGGCCGCGCCGTCATCCGCACCAGCGCGCTCCTGCCCTGGGCGTTGCCGACCGTAGCGGTGGCGTTGATCTGGCGGTTTCTGTTCGACGGGCGCGGCTCGGTGGTCAACGCCCTGCTCGCGCAGCTCCGAGTCGCGGCCGGCCCGATCGACTGGCTCACCGATCCGATCTTGGCCTGGGTTCCGCTCGTGCTTGCGGACGTGTGGAAGACGACCCCCTTCGTGGCCCTGCTGCTCTTGGCGGGCCTGCAGACCATCGATCGCCGCCTCTATGAGGCCGCGCGGGTGGATGGAGCCGGCAGGGTCCGGCAGCTCGTGTTCGTCACCTTGCCGCTGCTCAGACCCGCCCTGCTGGTCGCGTTGGTGTTCCGCACCCTGGACGCCTTCCGAGTCTTCGACCTGCCGTTCGTGCTCACCGGGGGAGGGCCGGGGACCGCCACGGAGCCGCTCAGTCTGCTCGCGTTCACGGCGCTATTGCAGAACTTGAGGTTCGGCTACGGCTCCGCGCTCAGCGTGATCGTGTTCGCAGTGGCGTTCGCGCTGGCGCTGCTGTTCGTGCGGCTGCTCGGCTCGGACCTGCTCTGGAGGAGCAAGTGAGCACCTCGCGACGGGTCGCCGAGGCCATGGCCTTGTTGCTGTTCGCGCTCGTGGTGTCGTTCCCGCTAACGTGGGCGATCTTGTGCTCGCTGCGACCAGAGGAGCAGCTGTTCGGCGCCGGGGCCCTGGGCCTCGGTGAGCTCGTGCTGGACAACTACCGAGCGCTGTTCGAAAGCCGCCGGTTCTGGTTGCCCATCAAAAACTCCTTGATCGTCGCCGGCAGCACCACCGTGGCCTGTGTCGTCATCGGGACGCTGGCCGCCTACGCGCTGGCGCGCCTTCGGTTCGCCGGCAAGCGCGGGTTCATCGCCGGAGTGCTGGCGATCAGCATGTTCCCCCAGATCGCGATCGTCTCGCCCCTGTACCTCGTGCTCAGGGAGCTCGGGTGGATCGACAGCTACCCCGGGCTCGTGGTCCCCTACGTCACCTTCGCCCTGCCCTTGTCGATTTGGCTCCTGCTCGGGTACCTGAAGCAGCTGCCGCCGTCGCTCGAGGAGGCCGCCTTCGTCGATGGCGCGAGCCGCCTGCGGACGCTGTGGGAGGTGGTGGTGCCGCTCGCGCTGCCCGGCATCGCGACGACCGCGATCGTGACGTTCGTCTTCTGCTGGAACGAGTTTCTGTTCGCGCTCTCGTTCACGGTAGGTCCGGAACGTCAGACGGTACCGGTCGCGGTCGCCCTCTTCCGCGGGCGCTACCAGATCCCGTGGGGGCAGGTGCTCGCCGCCGCCGTCATTGCGACCCTGCCCGTCGCGCTGGCGGTGCTCGCCTTCCAGCGGCGCATCGCCCAGAGCTTCGGCGGCCGCTGATCGCACGCTCCCGAGTCAGGGCGGCACGAGCGGCTCGAAAGGACGAGCGCCGCCGCCGAGGCCGTTGGGCGCTCGCCGTCACTCCGACCGGCGCGCGCGGGCGTGCCACTCCTGCAGGCTGCGCACGCTGGGCGGCATCTTGCCCAGCATGGCCCGCACTTCGAGCGCGTCCACCGCCGCGATCCCCGCGGCCATCGTGGTGAAGTACGGGATGTTCGCGAGCAAGGTGCTGCGGCGGATCGAATAGCTGTCCCGAATGGCCTTCGCACCCTGGGTCGTGTTGATCACGATCTGCACCGAGCCGGCGCGGATCGCATCCACCACGTGCGGGGATCCTTCTTGCACCTTGTGGATGCGCTCGACCGGGACGCGGGACCGCTCGATGGCGTCGGCCGTGCCGCCCGTCGCGATGATCGTGTAGCCCAGGTTACGCAGGCGGCGCGCGACCAGACACGCCGCGGCCTTGTCGTCGTCCTTCACGCTGATGAACGCGCTGCCGTGGCTCGGCAGCTTCGATCCGGAAGCGGCCAGCGACTTGTCGAACGCCAGCGCGGTGTTGGTGGCGATCCCCATCACCTCGCCGGTCGAGCGCATCTCCGGGCCGAGGATCGTGTCGACGCCCGGGAACTTCGCGAACGGGAAGACCGACTCTTTCACGGCCACGTGGGTCGGCTGCGGGCCATCGTCCAGCCCGAGCGCGTCGAGCGACATGCCCACCATCACCTTGGCCGCGATCTTCGCCAGCGGCCGCCCCGTGGCCTTGGCCACGAAGGGGACGGTGCGCGAGGCACGCGGGTTCACCTCGAGGACGTAGATCTGCCCATCCTTGACGGCGAACTGCACGTTCATCAGCCCGACCACGCCGAGCTCGAGCGCCAGCGCGCGCGCGTGCTCTTCGATCTGCGCGACCACGCGCGGGTCCAGGCTGTGGGGCGGCAACACGCTCGTGCTGTCCCCCGAGTGCACCCCCGCCTCCTCAATGTGCTGCATCACACCGCCGATGATGGCGCGCCGCCCATCGGAGACGCAGTCCACATCGACCTCGATCGCCTGCTTCAAGAATTGATCGATGAGCAACGTCTGCGAGCCGCCCTCGTCCTGCGCGGCATCGATGGCAACCTGCACGTAGGCCGCCAGCTCGTCCTCGTCGTAGCAGGTCATCATGGCGCGACCGCCGAGCACGTACGACGGCCGCACCAGCACGGGGAAGCCGATCTCTCGCGCGATCCGCTTTGCGTCGTCGACGTCGTGCGCGATCCCGGCTTGGGGACGGCTGAGCCCGAGCTTGGACAAAAGCTCGTCGAAGCGCTCGCGGTCCTCGGCGCGATCGATGGCGTCCGCCGGCGTCCCGAGCAGCCGCACCCCCGCGCGCTCGAGCGGCACGCTGAGCTTGAGGGGCGTCTGGCCCCCGAACTGCACGATCACCCCGAGCAGCTCTCCCCGCTGCTTCTCCTCCTGAACGATCGCCAGCACGTCTTCCAGGGTCAGCGGCTCGAAGTACAAGCGGTCCGAGGTGTCGTAGTCGGTCGACACGGTCTCGGGGTTGCAGTTGACCATGATGGTCTCGATCCCGAGCTCGCGCAGGGCGAAGACGGCGTGGCAGCAGCAGTAGTCGAACTCGATGCCCTGCCCGATGCGGTTCGGCCCACCGCCGAGGATGATGACCTTCTTCCGATCGGCGACTTCGCTTTCGCTCTCCGTTTCGTAGGTGGAGTACAGGTAGGGCGTCTTCGCCACGAACTCCGCCGCGCACGTGTCCACCCGGTTGAACACCGGGACCACCCCGAGCCCCTCGCGCATCGCTCGCACGTCGGCCTCGGTCATGTTCCGCAGCCGCGCGATCTGACGATCGCTGAACCCCAGGCGCTTGCTCTCCCAGATGAGCTCCCGGTCCAGCTCGGCGGCCCGCTCGATGGCGCGCTCCTGTCCGACGATCCGTTCGACCTGCGCCAGAAACCAGGGGTCGATGGCCGTCTTCTCGTGAACGCGCTCGGCCGAGACGCCGACGCGCAAGGCATCGGCGACGTGAAACAAACGCTCGGGCGTCGGGATGGTGATGACGCGCTCGAGCAAACGCGGCAGGTCCCCTTGATTGGCCGGGGGCTGGGTCGATCGCGGCCGCGCCATCGGAGGGGCTTCGTTGAGGAGGTCCCGCGGCACGACCGGCTCCTCCAGGAGCGCTTCGTAGTCGGTGCGATCGAGCAAGCTCATCAGGCCGTCCTTGCCCGTCTCCAATGAGCGGGCGGCCTTCTGCAACGCTTCGGCGAAGCTGCGGCCGATGCTCATCGCCTCTCCAACGCTCTTCATCTGAGTGCCCAGGCGAGGATCGGACCCCGGAAACTTCTCGAACGCGAAGCGCGGCCATTTGACCACGACGTAGTCGATGGTCGGTTCGAACGCGGCGCTGGTGCCGGTGATGTCGTTCTCGAGCTCGTCGAGCGTGAAGCCCACCGCGAGCTTCGCGGCGATCTTGGCGATCGGGTAGCCGGTGGCCTTCGAAGCCAGCGCGCTCGAGCGAGACACGCGCGGGTTCATTTCGATCACCAGGACGCGGCCCGTCGCGGGATCGACGGCGAACTGCACGTTCGAGCCGCCGGTCTCGACGCCGATCTCGTGCATGACCGCGCGCGCGGCGTCGCGCAGCCGCTGGTACTCGCGATCCGTGAGCGTCATGGCGGGAGCGACGGTGATCGAGTCGCCGGTGTGCACCCCCATCGGATCGATGTTCTCGATCGAACAGATGACGATGAAGTTGTCCGCACGATCGCGAATGACTTCGAGCTCGTACTCCTTCCACCCGAGCACGCTCTCTTCGACCAACACCTCGTGGGTGGGCGATTGCGCCAGCGCCCACTCGACTTTCTGGTCGAGCTCGCTCGGGTGATAGGCGATGCCGCCGCCGGCACCGCCGAGGGTGAAGCTCGGGCGAAGGATGACCGGGTAGCCCGTCTGCTCGACCAAGGCGCGGGCCTCCTCGAGCGACCGCGCGTAGCCCGATCGCGGGCACTCCAGCCCGATCCGCGCCATGGCCTCCTTGAAGAGCTGACGATCCTCGGCCTTACGGATCGCGTCCACCTGCGCGCCGATGAGCTGCACGCCGTGGCGGGACAGGATGCCGCTCTCGTGCAGCTCGAGGGCCAGGTTCAGCGCCGTTTGACCGCCCAGCGTGGGCAGGAGCGCGTCCGGCCGCTCGCGCTCGATGATCGCGGCGAGCGTCTCCTTTTCGAGCGGTTCCACGTACGTGCGGCGCACCAGCTCGGGGTCCGTCATGATGGTGGCTGGGTTCGAGTTGACCAGCACCACGTCGTAGCCAAGATCGGTCAGCGCCTTGGCGCCCTGGGTTCCGGAGTAGTCGAATTCACACGCCTGCCCGATGACGATCGGTCCGGAGCCGATGAGCAGGATTTTTTTTATGTCGTCCCGGCGAGGCACGGCAGCGGCCTTAGCACACTGAGGGCCCCGGCTGTTCTGAATCGTGTCCCCCCGGCCGGGGCTTGACGCGACCCCGCGATTCCGTCATAAGTCCGCCCCCTTCCCCTGGGCACGGCGCGCACGGACCGCCGGCCGGCAGGGGAGACCAGCTTTCTCGGAGTCGATCATGCCCAAAATGAAGACCAATCGCGCTGCCGCCAAGCGCTTCAAGGTCACCGGCAGCGGCCGCATCCGCCGCCCCAAGGCCGGTGCGCAGCACAACATGATCGGCAAGAGCCGCAAGCGCCGCCGCCGGCTGCGCGACAACGACATGGTCGCGCCGGAGATCGAGCCGCGCATCAAGATTTTGCTGCCGTACGGCTGAGGCCACGGCCAAGCGAGTAGGAGAAGGTCATGCGCGTCAAAAGAGGGCTATCGGCTCGACGCCGTCACAAGCGCGTGTTCGCCCAGACGGAAGGCTTCTGGGGCGGCCGCAAAAATCGTTACCGTCAGGCGATCCGCGTCCTGTGGAAGTCCTGGCAATACGCCTACGTCGGCCGCAAGCTGCGCAAGCGGGATTTCCGCCGACTTTGGATCACCCGGATCAACGCCGCCTGCCGCGAGAACGGCACCAGCTATTCGCGGCTGATGGGGGCGTTGAACCGTTCGGGCATCGAGCTCGATCGCAAGGTCCTGGCGGACATGGCGGTCAACGACACCGCCGCCTTCAAGAAGCTGACCGAGCTGGCGTCGGCTGCGCCGCGCTGAAGCGCCGTCCACCGTGGCCTCGGAGGCGGCGTCAGAGATCGAGGCCGGGCTCGGCCGTTTGGGCGACGAGTACCGGCGGACCTTCGCTGCCGCGGCAGACGAGCCGTCGCTTCGAGCGGCCTACGCCGCCGTGTTGGGGAAGAAGGGCAGCCTGACGGCCCTGCTGCGCGGGATGGGGCGCGCTTCGCCGGAGGAGCGCAAGCCGCTCGGTGAGCGGGTCAACGCCGTCCGGGCCGAGGTCGAGGCCCTGTTCGCCGCCCGCCTGGCCGAGATCAAGGCGGCCGAGCGCGCGGCGGAGCTGGCTGGCCCCCCCCTCGATTTGACCATGCCGGCGCGCGCGCCCGCCCCGCGGGGACACCGCCATCCGGTGATGCAGGTCAAAGAGGAGATCCTCGACATCTTCCGCTCGCTCGGCTTCTCGGTGGCTTGGGGACCGCAGGTGGAGCTCGAGGTCAACAACTTCACCAAGCTCGCCTTCCCTCCCGACCACCCTGCGACCGACATGCAGGACAGCTTCTGGGTGCAGGTCGCCGGGGCTCCCGCCGACGCCCGCGTCCTTTTGCGCACGCACACCAGCAACGTCCAGGTCCGGGAGATGAGCACCCACGCCCCGCCGCTCGCGCTCGTCAGCGGCGGACCGGTGTACCGGCGGGACGACGACGTCACCCACTCGCCGATGTTCCACCAGATCGAGGGCTTCCTGGTGGACGAGCACGTCAGCTTCGCGGAGCTCAAGGGCGTGTTGACCGAGTTTGCGCGCCGGCTGTACGGCGCCGACGCTCCGGTGCGCTTTCGGCCCAGCTACTTCCCCTTCGTCGAGCCGGGCGCCGAGATGGACGTCGGGTGCGTGTTCTGTCGTGCCGACGACGGCTCGCGAGCGAGCTGTCGCGTCTGCAAGGCGACCGGCTGGCTCGAGGTGCTTGGCTGCGGGATGGTGCACCCGGAGGTCTTCCGCCACTGCAACATCGACCCCGAGCGCTACACGGGCTTCGCGTTCGGCCTGGGTGTCGAGCGGGTGGCCATGTTGCGCTACGGCATCCCGGACATTCGGCTGCTGTTCGAGAACGATCCGCGCTTTCTGGCGCAGTTCTGAGCCTTCATTCCGGCCGAAGGGCAGAGCGGGCGGGCGGGTCGAGGGAGGGCGAGGCGCCCACGGCGACCGTGCGATCAGCCAGCGCGCACACCTCGGGGCGGTGGCTGACGACCAGCATCGAGCGCTTTCCTTTGAGGCGGCCGAGGGCGCTCAGCACCGCCTGCTGGGCGTCGGCGTCGAGCCCCTCGGTGGGCTCGTCGAGCAGCAAGACCGGCAGCTCCGTGCTGACCGCCCGCGCGATCGCCACCTGTCGCCGCTCGCCCCCTGAGAGCGCCCGCGCGAACGGTCCGACCCGCTCGTCGGCGAGCGCCGACAGCGCGCCGGCGCCGATGCCGTCGAGCGCCTGGAGCGCGCCCGGCCCGCTCGAAAACAGCGCCACGTTGTCGAGCACGCTGCCCGCGACGAGCCCGGCCTCCTGAGGCACCCAGGCAAACGGGCGGCTCGCCGGGCCGACCGGCGCCGCCGACAGGTCCCGCCCGCCATAGCGGAGCGTGCCCTCCGCGGGCTCGAGCCCCAAAAGAGCGCGCAGCAGCGTCGATTTCCCGCTCCCCGTCGGCCCATAGAGGCAGACGAGCTCCCCCGGCTCCACGGTGAACGAGGTTCGGCCGGCATGCCATCGCGCTCCGAATCGGTCGACCTCGAGCCGGTCCAACCCGTGGACCTCGCGCGCGGCGGTCGCCACCGCTCCGCTCGAGGGCGCCGACTCGATCAAGCGCTGCACGCCGGCCAGCGCGCTTGCTCCGCGCTGCGACCAGGCGCGCGCGTCGCCGAGATCGCGCAGCGGTCGATAAGCCAGGAAGAAGACCGCCGCGAACGCGATCAGCGTGCCGTCGTGCGTCCCCACCCCCAGCCGGGGCGCGGCGAGCAGCATCCCGAGCAACGCCAGCGCGCCAAGCACCTCGTTTCCAGCGGACAGGCCGCTGCGAAGCGCCTCCACCTTCGACAGGCGCAGGATCGCGCGGCGGCCCGAAGCGCCCAGGTGCTCGAGCAGCGCGCGGCCACGGCCGTAGCTCCGGAACAGATCGAGCTGCCGCACCAGCTCGTCCACACTGGCGTGCAGCTGCTCGGCGTCCTTCAGGGCGGCCTCGCTGGGGGCGCCCCACCCGCGGCGCC
>JAEZYZ010000196.1 GCA_023418705.1 Pseudomonadota bacterium
GGGGGGCGCCCCCGCTTCCCCGCGGCAGTCTGCCACGGGTGACGCTAGCGCTCCGGTGAACGCCGCGGTCGGGGTGGCCGAAGGCCGCCTTTTTCCGACTTTTCGCGCGTCGGCGCGCGGTGCTGGCATGGCCGCTGCAGTGGCTCTGCATCGGCGACATTGGCGCGGCGGCGTATGTCGGATCCGCGCCCTTGCTTGTGGAGGATGGCCAATGAACAGTCGATCCTACGACGGACGACCGTGCGAGCCCGGCGGCGCCAGGCTCAGGTTTCCGCCAGTGCTGAGCGATGCCGAGCTCGCCGCTCGCTACGGTGAGCCGTCGCCTCAGCCGCGGCAATCCGGTTCGCATCCGATCGACGAACGGCACAGTAGTGAACGTTTGACGGTCCCCACCGACTGGACCTGGCAGGTCGACGAGCGGCAGCCCGCGCGGGCGCACCCGCGTCCACGGCGGCGCCTGCCGCTGGCCGCGGTGGTGCTCTTGTTCACGGGTGGCGCTGGCGGGTTCGCCTGGTACTCACTCGTCGAAATCGATCGAGGCCGGAGCTTGCGGCTCGCAGGCTCGGAGTTTCGGGCAGCCGCCGGGGAAACCTACGCCAAGATCAAGGGCTGGTTCGAGTGAGCCACGTCAGGCGGCGCGCGGCAGGGGCGGCTCCTGGACCTTCTGGGGCTCGACCGCTCTCTGCCGCTCCAGCGCCCGAGAGATGCACCAGCACAGCCCGACGGCGACGGCGCCAGTCGGGCCGAACGGCAGATCGCTCGTGACGCGCAGCGCGGTCCAAAAGCTGTTGCCGCACACGAACAACATCGTGAGCAGCACCGCGCCCCGCGCCAGGTACATCACCAGCAGCGCCGGCAGCAAGCGCTCGCGCAGGGGAGGGGGGGTCGGGGCCATCAGCGCACCGAGCACGAGCAGCTCCGCCAGGACGTACTTCCAGGTGAGCGCGCTGCCGACCAGCCACGCCGGTACGTGGGGATCGCCGAAGCCCCCGGCGCCCCAGTCCATGGATCCGAGGTCGAGGTGTCCCTGGATCCCGATGCGCTGCACGAACAGCAGCCCGAACACGAACGCACACACCCCCAAGGTGTGCCCGAGCCCGACGGCGCCGGATCCCCCCTCGCGCTGGCGCGGCGCCGAGAGCCGACCGACGATCTGGGCGATGCCCACGGTGGCGATGAGGGGGAGGATCTCTCGGTCGCGCGAGACCCACATATACCCGGCGACCCCGAGATAGAGCCCGAGCACCGGCCGCTGCCGCAGCACCGCGACCAGCGCCAAAGTCGGCAACAGGAGCAGCGCGGCGCGTCCGAGCTCTGGCGAGGCCACGCGGCGCAGCCAGAGCGAGCCGATGATGGTGAAGGCCGCCGCGAGCATCCCGACGAACCTCCGCGAGCGCTCGAGCCCCCGCCCGCTGAGGACGACCCAGCCTGCCAGCGCGGCGCTGTCGAGCGCGAGCAGCAGCGCAGGCTGCTCGAAGAAGAAGCTCGGATAGACGTCCTGCTGCCGGGTGCCGGGTCGAAACAGGACGGCGACCAACAGCCCGAGCAGCGCGAGCTGGGCCGGGCTGGCGCGCAGCGCCGCCGTGCGCCAGAGCGGCTCCCGGCCCGGGAGCAGCGGCCCACGCAAGGCGAAGACCAGGCTCAGGACAGCGACGGCGACGTAGCTCTCGGGTTGGGTGGTCGACGTGTAGCTGGCCACCAGCGCGCCGGGCAC
Source organism: Pseudomonadota bacterium (assembly GCA_023418705.1). GTDB lineage: Bacteria > Myxococcota_A > Polyangia > Polyangiales > Polyangiaceae > JAEZYZ01. The sequence continues at coordinate 1,715 of JAEZYZ010000196.1, forward strand.
CAGGCTGGGCGCGAGCGCGGGCCGCCGCTCGAGCCACGCGCCGGCGCGCCCCGGCCAGAGCAGCAGGTAGAGAACGCCGAGGTTTGCCGCGACGAACAGCAGACCGCGCACGATGTTCGGAGAGTGACCAGGCAGCCGCTCGATCCAGAACACCAACGCGAGCCCGATGCCCGCCGCAGCGGCGGCCGGCAAGAGCCCGTCCCGGAAGCGCCGGCCCAGGGCGAGCGCGGCGCCAGCCACCGCCAGCAGCACGAGCAGCGCGAGGCCGATCCAGCTCGTCGACGAGGTGAGGCCGATCGCGCCTTCGAGCGCGGCGTCCCAGCGGCGGACACTCGCGCGCGCAGCGGCGACCCGCGACGACGGCGAAGCGTCGGCCGCGCACGCGTTCGTCGAGCTGCCCGCCGACGCGGGCCCGAGCACCGCCTGGGCGTAGCGCTCTACCCGCGCGGCGTCCTGGCACGCGAGCTCGGCGCGCTCGGCCGGCGTCAGGTCCAACCAGTCGACGAGCAAATGTCCGCGGCCGTGTGCGGCAGCGGGCGCTCCCAGCAAGGCTGCCATGGTTCCGGCCAGGTCGGCCTGATCGAGCGGCTCGCGCGGCCTCACGCCGGGCGCGATGCCAGGACCGTAGGCGTAGATGGGGGAGCGCCGCTGCACCGGTGTGTCGGTGCCGTGGGTGCCGCTGTCGGCGGCTCCGTGATCGCTGGTCACGATGACCGTCCACTCCGGGCCGAGCTCGGACAGGAGCGCCGCCAGATCGGCGTCGTAACCGCGGATGTGCTGGCGGTAGCGCTCGGAGCGGATGCCGTAAGCGTGTCCTTGGTGATCGGGCGTGACGAAGTGAGCGACCAGGAAGCTTGGCCGCGCCGCGAGCAGCGCGCGCACGTCCGCGAAGGTCTGCGCGTTGAAGTCGACGTCGATCGCCACGCCCTTCGGATCCGGCCGCACGTCGTCGAAATGCGCACCGAACATCTGCATCCAGGCCGGATCGCCGACGGCCGCCAGCTGCAACCCCTGGGCTTTTGCGTTCTCGAGCCAGGTGTTGAACGGCGGCGGGCCCGGGTTGGCGTTGCGAATGACCTGCTCGAGGCGCCCCGGCTGACCCGTAGCGTAGGTCATGACGGCGCTCGTGGTCATCGAGACGCGCCCCGCCCAGATCTCGCCGCTCGAGTGCCGGCGCATGGCCGCCGCGAAATGCGGCATCTGTTCGGGATCGGTGGCGACGTCGTAACGCAGGCCGTCCACGACGACCAGCAGCAGGTGCCGGGTGAGCGGTCCCGTCGCGGCCGGCTCCGGGGCGACGTTGGATGGAGCCGGCGCGGGTTCGACGACCCGCAGCACGGCCGCGACCATTCCGGCGGCGAACGCCAACGTCAACAGTAGGAGCGCAGCCGGTCGCCACAAAGCCGGCAAGGTCTAGCAGCATTACCAGCTGCGGGTCACGGCAGGCCTGATTTTTCCCGAGCAGCTAAGGCGTCTAGGCCGCGCCGTCTTCAAAAGGCCGCGCGGTAGCCGAAGCCAAGGCCCACGGCGTCCACCACGCCGAGCGTGGCGCGGTTCTCGACGTAGGCAAAAAACAGCGTGTCCACGGTGGTGAGCTCCGCGTACACGCCGTGCCGTTCGAACAGCCCGCCCCTTGGCACGTAGTCGATCTCCGTCCCGATGTGCGCCGTCCAGTGCAGACCTGTGGGCGGGTAGTACCCGCTGGCGTAGCGCTCCGGCAGGCGGACGAAGTAGTCCTCTCCCCAGGTGTGCAGCAAGCCGGCGCCCAGGTAGATGGGCACGACGCGCAGCGGCCGGAGCTCGAAATCGAAGGGGCGTCCGGCTGCAGTGAGGTGCAACGAGTGCACGCTCACCTCGGCATGCCACTCTGGAACGTAGCCGTAGAGCAGCGACACGTTTAGGATATCGTCGAATGCCGCGTAGCCCGTCCCGACGCTGAACAGACCCGCGAAGCCACCGGTCTGCAGCTTGGCGAAATCCGGCACGTACCAGCCGAACCGATCGACGTCGCGGCGGGCCGCGTGTGCCGCGCTGCTCGTCCAGTCGGGGGCGGCGGGCGTGGTCGACGCGGCGCTTGCGCGGTCGCTGATCAACGCCGACACGGCGCAGGCCACGAGCCAAGGGGCGGTCAGCGCGTGCACCCGGCCGCCCCTCACGGGTCGGCTCCGGCGCTGGACGGATCCCCGACGGGTTCGGCGGCGCGGCAGTCGTCGAAGCGGCACCTCTCGTACCCCAACACCGTCGCTCCGTCGATCGTGACCAGCGTGTGCGTGCGCACGTCTTGGAACGTGCCCGTCTGGAGCACCGGCACCCCTTCGTAGACGCTGAGCTGCCAGTCGGCGAGGTGGCCATGAATGAACAGCGTGACGTCGTAGTTCCGGAGCAGGTCGCGATAAAATTCCCGGTGATCCCCGCCGTCGATGTCGTCGGCGTTGTGGGGCCCGTGGTGGGTGACGAGCACCAGCCCCTCCGCGCCGTCGCGCTGCGAGACTTGGTCGAGCAGCCAGGAGCGATCCGGAGCGACGCCCGGAAACTCCAGCGTGTTCGAGTTGAAGAACACGAACTTCACGTTGCCGTAGACGAAGCTGTAGTCGAACGGCCCGTACATCTTTCGGTAGATCTTCTTGCCGCTCGAAATCGCGTCGTGGTTGCCGATCGACATGAACACCGGGATGTCGAAGGTGTCGAGCGCGTCCTGCGCCCACTCGAACTCGTCGAGCAGCCCGCGATCGGAGATGTCGCCGGTGTGCACGACGAAGGAGAGATCGGCGCGACGGTTGATGATCTTCGCGGTGGTGACGAGGTCGTCGTACTCATCGTGCGTATCGCCGATCGCGACGAACCGGAGAGGACCTTGGGGAGCGGGCAGATCGCGGAGGCGCTCGAGGTTGTGGGCGTTCAGGTCGCGACGTTCCGGATTGGCGTCGAAGGGGGTGGTGCGCAGGCAGCCCGAGAAGGCCGAGGCGATCAGCAAGGGCGCGCCGATCCAGCGTAAATGGAACGATTGGAGGCCTCCGACCCACCGATTTTGGCTAGGGAGCCTCATGGGACGCGCACACCTTTGCAAGGCGTATGCCTGTCATGATTCGATCTGAAAGATCAAACGATTACGTTCACCGAGCCCCGCGGGGCGGGGGGACCTGTGCCAAGCTTGCGTGGCAGTCTGCCTCGAGCGGGGAGCGAAAGGCTGTTGAGCTGCCCGGCCGTTTTGGGTTTTGCTGGCCGTCGCGTGATGCACCAACCTTCGACGACCGGGCTCGGCAAGCGCATCGTGGCGCATGCGCTCGAGGTTCTCTGGCGACCTCCGATCGCCGTGGCGTTCACTCGCGAGGCTCGTCTGAGCAGGGTGGTCACGGCCGCGGCCGCCCTGGCGCTCAGCTGTGCGCCCTCCGCCGGAGCCCAGCGCTCCGAGCTGCCCGTGCAAGCCGCGGGCTCCCCGGCGTCGATGGCCCCCCCCGCTTCGCCGGGGCCGCCGCCGAGCGAGCCGATGTCGACGGAGCCGCTCCGCTCGGAGTTCCAGGGCAAGGCGGCGTTGCAGGTCCTCAGCGGCAAGGCGGCTTACTATCACGACTCGCTCGCGGGTCGGAAGACGGCCAGCGGCGCGCCCTACGATCCCGGCCGCTACACGGCCGCCCACCGCAAGCTGCCCTTCGGCACCGTGCTGCGGGTCATCCGGGCCGACGACGGGCGGATGGTCTACGTCGAGGTCAACGACCGCGGGCCGTTCGGCGACAACGCCCGCATCGTCGATCTCTCCCGGGCCGCCGCCGAAGCGATCGGCATGATCCGGGATGGCGTCGTGCCGGTGCGGGTCGAGGTCTTGCGCCGAGGGCGCCCTTGAGCGCTCGGGCGCCGCGCCGCGAACGCTCGAGCAGCGACGTGGCGGCGGCGCTCCGCGCGGTGCGCCAGCGGTACGGGATCGACCTGAGCGACGCTCGCGTCCGAGCAGGCTTCGGTCGTGGTCACGCGCTCGAGCTTCTGCTGCACGCGCGCGCCGTCCAGTCGGCGGTGGACACGGCCGCCCTGCCGGCAGCCCGCGCGCTCTTGCGAAGCAGCCTGGGTCCGGAGACCTTCGACACCTGGGTCGGCGACGTGAAGGTGGCGCCGCTGCGCCAACGAAGTCGGCTGAAGCTGCTCGACGACGCCTCGGGCACGCCCGAGCTGCTCGATCTCGGCGAGCTCCGGCCGTGCATCGAGGCCGTGATCGCCGAGGTGCGGGCGGGGCTGCCCGAGCGCCCGTACTGGCAGTGCGCGGCGGATCTGCCGTGGACGATGTTGGAGGTCGAGCCGGTGCCGTCCGAGGATCCACCGGAACAGGACGACCTGTTCCTGGCCACGACGGCGCTGCCGGAGATGCTCAAGGCCTTCTTGCGCGGGGAGGCGGTGCGTTCTGCGCGGTTTTCGAACCACGACGAGACGTTCTGCTACTTGAAGTGGCGGGACGGCGCGGCGGATGCCGGCGAGCGGATGCAGCGGCGAGTCGCCGTCGAGGACGCGCTCGACGCCGCGCTGGTGCGGGCCCGGCTTGGCTGCGTCGTCGGCAGCGGGCTTGGCCTCCAGTACACCTACGTCCACCTGGCGTTGATCGACACCTCCGCGGCCAGCGGCGCGATCGAGGACGTCTGCCAGCGGCTCTCCACGGGCCCTGGCTGGCTGTTGTTCTTCGACGCAGGCGCGCGGGATCGTTGTCGGTCGTTGTGTGGGGCCGGCGACCCTCCCGGCTGATCAGGTGCGCGGACCGAGCGCTCGATCCAGGACCCCGGCCAACGCCCGCACCTCGGGCGTCTCCGTGAGCCGGTCGATGGCGGCGCGGGCTTTCTCGATCGTCGGCTCGACGAACTGCAAGAAATTCGGGTTGTGTTTCTTGCGATCGATGAACACGAAGCGGCCGGCGTCTTTGAGCTTGCGCTGCACCGTGACCAGGTCGAACTCGACGCCGATCGCGTGCCGCTCTTCGGCGCCCACGCCGAGCGCGGCCGCGTACTCGTCCAGCCGTCGCTCGATGAAGGCGCGATCGAACGTCTGGTAGCTGTCGTTCAAGAGTGCGACCAGGTCGTACACGCGTGGGCCGAGCAGCGCGTCCTGGAAATCGATCCACACCAGGTGCAGTTGCCCGGTCGCGTCGATCCGCACCATCAAGTTTCGGCTCTGGTAGTCGCGGTGGACGAAGCCGCGCGGCCAGCTCGCGATGGTGCTGGCCAAGTACTCGGCGGCGCCATCGAACAGCCGCCGGTCGTCGCTCGATAGCTCGATGCCGCGCGCCTCCAGGCCCCACTCGCGAAAATGATCGATCTCCCAGCGCAGCAGGTCGTGGTCGAAGGCGCGGGCCTTGATCACGCTCTCGGGCGGCAGGTGCTGCAGCCGTCGTTGAGCTGCAGCCAGGTCCGCCACGGCGCCGCGGTACAGGATCTCGCGCTGCTCGGGGCGACGCAGCAGGTAGTTGGCGAGCGTGTCGTCCCCGAGGTCCTCGATCAGGATGAAGCCGTCTTGGCAGGCCTCCGCGAGCAGCTGTGGCACGCGCACGCCGTGCTCGAGCAAGAGCTCCCGCACCTCCAGAAAGGGCCAGCGGTGACTTGGCGCCCCGCCCTTGACGATTTCGTCGGACACCGCCGCGTCGGGCACGAACATCGCCACGGCGCTGCGCCCGGGCGCGACCTCCACCCGGTAGTAGCGCCGGGTCGAAGCCCCGCCGGGCATCTCGTGGATGGCTGCCGGAGGCTCCCCACCGGTCCACCCGAGCACCAGCTGCTCGAGCCGATCCAGACGCGGAAAAGGGTCGGGTATCACGGGGCCATTTTCTACCCCGCCGGAAGCCCGGTGAATAGCCGCCGCTGCTGAAGGCGCTGCGTCCAGGGTAGGAAATTGTAGTGAAATTGCAGGCGCTGGGCCGATGACGCGGCGCGCGGCCTGAAAACGCCCTCACGAAGCGTTCTAGAGGGGAAACCGCGGACGCGCCGACCGTAACAGGGAGCGGCCGCAATGCTAATACATCCGCTCCGGACCGAATTCCTGAGCCAATCCCGGCCCAACCCGTCACTGAATTCTGAGCCATGAAGCATCGTCAAAGGCTCGTCCATTCGTTAGCGCAAGGAGTTATCGCCATGAACCGACGTCCGATCTGGGTCCCCCTGGCCGCGCTCTTGGCGGTCGCCTCGTTCGCGCTGGTCGCGTCCGCCAAGCTGCAGAGCATCGGGGGCGCCGACGTTCAGTTCCTCGCGAAGGGGCCAGCCGGGCTGAAGATCGAAGGGTCTGGCAACGGGCTCAATGCCAAGGAGAAGGACGGCAAGCTCGAGATGGAGGCCTCGGTCAAGAACCTCAAGACGGGCATCGGCCTCCGCGACAAGCACCTCAAGAAGTACATCCACGCCGACAAGCACGGCAAGGCGAAGCTGGTGGTCGAGCGCAGCAAGCTCGATCTGCCCGAAGATGGCAAGACCAAGACGGGCTCGGTCACCGGTCAGTTCACGCTCAACGGGGTCACCAAGCCGCTCAAGGTCGACTACAAGATCAAGCGCACCGGCAGCGACTACCATGTCCAGGGCAAGGCGGACGTGAACATCGAGCACCACGAGATCGAAAAGCCCTGCTACCTCGGCGTGTGCGTCGACCCGGTGGTGAAGATCAAAGTGAAGTTCAAGCTGCGCGAAAAGTGAGGTTCTGGCTGCCGGCGCCGCCGTGGTCCACGACGGCGCCGCGCGCTCGACCGAAACGCCCGGGCTGCGTCGCCGACGCCCCGGGCGTTCCTGCGTCGTGCGCTTCGAGCCAGAGCGACGAGCGGTTCGTCTCGCTCGCGGAACGGAGCGAGACCGTTTTGGCGCAGCGAGCCGCGAGAGCGGGCGGGCTTGCCCGATGAATTCGGGCCTTTCGCCCGCCAGGGTTCGGATCGACCCGGTGTGCCACCTGGCAAACGGATCGGCGCTCTAGTTGACGTAGCCGTCGAGGTAGGCGAAAAACGCGGTCGATGCATCGGTACGAGGATGGCCGACGTGACGGCGTACGAAGTCGGCCGCGCCGCTTGGCTCCGCTGGTGCTGTGGCTCGTTCCCTTCGTTTGGATTTGTTGGAGCAGCCCAGCAGAGGCCTATCCGTGGATGATCCGGCACGCCTACGGCGGCTGCCTGACGTGCCACACCGATCCGTCCGGCGGTGAGCTCTTGACGCCGTACGGTCGCGTTCAAGGCGACCTCTTGCTGCGCATGCGGTACGGCGGCGCCACCGCCCACGCGACCGCCGACGCCAGCGCCGATTTCGACTCCTTCGACTCCTTCGATTCGTTCGATGAGGAGACGGAGGCGCCCGCGGAGGCCGAAGCGGAGAAGCCCGCGCCGCCGCCAGAGCCCGTGGAGGAGCCCGCGGAGGCTCCGACCGGGTTCTTGTGGGGCCTCATCGATTTGCCGGAGTGGCTCCTGCTCGGCGGCTCGTACCGGCACCTGAACGTGCTGCGCCCGGGGGAAGAGGAGTCCTTCTCGACCTTCCCGATGCAGGCGGATCTGTACGGGCAGGTGCAGTTCTCGCGCTTTCTGGCAGGCGGCAGCATCGGCGTCGCCAAGGTCGAGCCCGGATCGCCGCACGCGCGGCGCGCGCAGATCACGACCAACCAAGGGAACGAGTGGAACCTGATCTCGCGCACGCACTACGTGGGGCTCGCGCTCGGCAGCCAGAACGAGTTCATCGTGCGCGGCGGTCGCCTCAACCTGCCGTTTGGTGTCCGCATCCCCGAACACACGATGTGGGTCCGTGAGGCGACCCGCACCGATCGCGACTCCGATCAACAACATGGCGTGGCGCTGGCCTACGCGGGGGAGAGCTTCCGCGCGGAGGTGATGGCCATCGCCGGCAACTACCAGATCAACCCCGATCGTCTCCGCGAGCGCGGCTACAGCTTGTACCTGGAGGGCATGCTGGCCAACTGGGCCGCCGTCGGGGTGAGCAGCTTGTTCACCACGGCGGAGGCGGACATCGCGACGCTCGCCGAAGCTCGGACCAACCGCGAGGCCCACGGCGTGTTCGCGCGGCTGGCCGTGGTGCCGCCCCTGGTGATCTTGGCCGAAGCCAACGTGCTGATGCGCACCGACGCCGACGCCGGGTACGTCGGGTTCGTGCAGGCCGACTTCGAGGTCGTGCAGGGCCTGCACTTCATGGCGACCGGGGAGCTGCTCGACGCCGGGTTGCCCACCTCCCCCGAGGGGGTCGAAGCCTCGCCAGGCCTCGGGCAAACCCGCTACGGCGGCTGGCTCAGCGTCGACTGGTTCTTCTTGCCCCAGCTGGAGGCGCGGGTCGACGCCGTCTTCCGCACCGACGATCCTTTCACGCTGCTCGGGCAGCTGCACGTTTACCTGTGAGGCGCACGATGACGACTCAGCACTCCCACCGGTGGTCGAGCGGGCTGTTTGGAGCGGTCGGTGCGCTCCTGCTTTCGACGTGGAGCGGCGTCGCCGCGGCGTCACAGACGTACCCGGCGGCGGTGCAGGAGGCGCTCGACACGCCGTGTCCGCCGCCGTGCACGGTGTGTCACACCACGCCGACCGGCGGGCTCGGGCAGTTGACCAAGTTCGGAGAGAATCTCAAGCTCCAAGGACCTCTGCCTCCCTCGTCGCCCGACTTCGTCGACGACGCGCTCGCCAGTCTTGAACAGACCGACAGCGACGGTGACGGCACCAACGACATCGACGAGCTGATCGCTGACCAAAACCCCGCCGTCGCCGGCGACACGCCGTACTGCGTGCTCACCTACGGCTGCGGCGCCCGCGTGGAGCCGCGCGGGGAGCTGCGGGTCGAGGCGGCGCTCGCGGGCGCGCTGGTCGCCGCGGGGCTGTTTTGGGCCGGCCGGCGGCGGCGCAGGTAGACCGGGCGCGGCGCG
>JAEZYZ010000199.1 GCA_023418705.1 Pseudomonadota bacterium
ACCGGCCGCGCCGGCAGCGGCAGCGCCCGCGGCGGCAGCGCCCGCGCCGCAGCTCGGGGACCTGGCGCCCCAAACGGCAGAGGAGCGGCTCGCTGATGCGCGCCGGCTCGTCGAGCACTATGAGGCGGAGCTCGAGAAGAAGGGCGACGCACTGCGTGCCGCCCGGCTGCACTACGAAGCGGCCCGCCTCTTGGAACAGCCCATTGGCGATCTCGAGGGCGCGGCCCGTCACTTCCAGAAGGCCAGCTCGCAGAACCCGGAGCACCTGCCGTCGATCCGAGGGGCCCAGCGGGTGTTGAGCGAGCTCGGGAAATACCAGCTGGCGCTGCCGCTCTTCGCCGCCGAAGCCCGCCTGACCGCCGATCCGCAGCGCCGCGCGCTGGTGCTGTACGAAAAGGGCCGCCTGCTCGAAGACCAGCTGGGGCAGCGTCGCGAGGCCCACCAAGCCTTCGCCGAGGCGGCCGACCTGGATGAGAGCAACCCGAGCATCCTCAAGGCGCTCGAGCGCACCGAGCGCGCAGCCGCGGATTTCGCGGCGCTCGACGCCACCTTCGCCCGGCAGGGCAACGCCTTCCCGAAGGACGCACGCCTGCGCGCCGCGATCTGGGTCGAGCGCGCGCGCATGCTCGAGGTCAAGCAGGGGCAGGTGGGCGCCGCCATCGAGCTCTACGAAGCTGCGCTCGAGGCCGACCCCAGCAATCCCGCTGCGCTCGAGGCCTTGAAGCGGCTGTACTACTCGGAGCGCCGCTTCCGCGACCTGGTCGCGGTGTTCGAACGCGAGGCGGAGCTCTTGAGCGATCCGGGCGCCCGCTCGATGGCCCTGTACCGCGCGGGGCGCCTGTGCATCGATCGCCTGAAAAACCTCGACGAGGGGCTGCAGCTGATGGTCCGCGCCGAGCAGCAGGCGCCAAGCGATCGTCTGATCCTCGAGGAGCTCGCGCGCCTCTACCAACGCGCGAAGCGTCACCCCGAGCAGGCCGCGGTGCTCGAGCGGCTGGTCGCCCTCACGTCGTCGCCGAGCCAGCGCACCGGCCTCTGCCACCGGATTGGACAGCTCTACGAGGAGCGGCTCGACAACGACGAAGCGGCCCTCGGCTGGTACAAGAAGGAGCTGGAGGATCACCCCGGCTACCTGCCGGCGCTGCAGGCGCTCGCGAAGATCTACACGCGGCGCCAGGAGTGGGGACCGCTCATCGCCATCCACCTCGCGGAGGCGGACGCGATCGAAGACGCCGCGCGGCGCGCCGCCGCGTTCGCGCGCGTGGCGGAGATCTACGAGCAAGAGCTAGGGCAGGTGGAGCAGGCGATCGCCCACCACGTGCGCGCGCTCGGCCACCTGCCTGGGTATGCCCCGGCGTTCAAGTCGCTCGTCCGCCTCTACTCGCAAGGGGGACGGTTTCGAGATTTGGTCGAGCTCTACGAGCGCGCCGTCGACGAGGCGGCGGACCCGGAGGCGAAGACGACCTACCTGTTCAAGATCGGACGGCTCCAGGAAGACGCGCTCGGGTCGCCTGGGCAGGCGCTGTCTGCCTACCGGCGCATCCTCGAGATCGCGCCCGATCACACCGGAGCGATCCACGCCTTGCAGCGCTCGGCCGAGCGCGCAGGGCGCTACAAGGAGCTGTGTGCGGCGCTCGAGCTCGAGGCCGACCAGGCGGCAGAGAAGCGCCAGAAGCTGCCGCTGCTGCACCGGGCGGGCGAAGTCTGCGAGCAGCACCTGGAGGACGCCGACGCGGCGCTCAATTACTACCGCAGAGCGCTGGCCATCGATGATCGTTACCTGCCCGCGCTCTCGAGCCTCGGCCGCTTGCACTACCGGGCGAGCCGCTGGGAGGACCTGCTCGACGTGTACGACAAAGAGCTGCGCGCCATGCCGCGCGGGACGCCGACGGCGCCGCTGCTCTACAAGATGGGGGAGCTCTGTGAGGAGCGGCTCGGGCGCGAGCAAGCCGCCGTCGCACACTACAAACGCGCCATCCAGGCGGACCCGACGCACACGCCATCGGTGCACGCGCTGGCGCGCATGCTCGAGCAGCTCGGCAGCTGGGCCGAGCTCGTCGAGCTGCTCGAACTCGAGCACGGCGGCCTGACCGAGCCGGAATCCCAGGCGCGGGTGGCGTATCGCATCGGCGAGGTCTACGAAAACCACCTCGACCGCCCCGACAAGGCGCTGTCGGCCTACGAGGCCGCGCTGCAGGCCGTCAGCCATTTCCGTCCGGCGCTCGATGCGCGGGCGCGCTTGCTCAGCCACGGGCGCTCACACCAACAGCTGATCCAGGAGCTGGCCCGCGAGGCCGAGACCAGCCCGGAGGCGCTCTCCGCCATCGCGGCGCTGCTGCGGCAAGGGGAGATCTACCGCGACGACCTCGGCGACTCGGCGCGGGCGATCGGCTGCTTCGAGGCGGTGCTCGAGCGCGATCCTGGAAACCTGGGCGCGCTGCTCGCGCTCGAGCCGCTGTACGTCGAGCGCGGCGAGTGGGAGAAGCTTTGTGCGAACTACGCGGCTCAGGCTCGCGTCATCGGTGATCCGGCGGCGCGCATCGCCGCACTGCGGGAGCTCGGCCGGGTGCAACAGGTGCGCGAAGTCGGCAGCCCGGAGGAGCGGCGCCAGACCTACTTCTCGATTTTGCAGATCGACCCGGCGGATCCGGGGGCGCTCGCGCAGCTCGAGCAGCTGGCGCTGGCGAGCGGTGACCAGCAGCTCTTGGCGCACGTCGACGCCCAGCTCGGGACGTCCTCGCAGGACGAAGCGCTGATCGCGGCCCACCTGACGCGGCTCGGTGAAGCCCTCGAGGCCTCGGGGGATCGGGCCGCGCTCTCGACCTTCCGGAGCGCGCTCGCTCGCGATCCGGAGAACCTGGGGGCCGTCCGCGGTCTATCGCGCCTCGCGCTCGCCAACGACGACCCGGAGCTGCTCGAGGAGGCGGCCGAGCGGGAATCGACGGTCGCCGGAGACGAAGAGCGCGCGGCCGCCTTGCTCGTGAAGGCCGCCGCGCTGCGCGCGGCCCGCGGCGACGCCCTGGCGGCCGCGCAAGTGCTCGAACGCACGCTCGAGCTCAACCCGGACGATGCAGGGGCGGCGGCCGAGCTCTGCCGGCTGCTCGACAACGACGCGGGGGTCGAGCGATTGATCGGGTCGCTCAGCCAGGCGGCGCAGAACGCCACCGATCCGGAGCGCCGAGCGGCGCTTTGGATCCTGGTCGCCGACCGCCTGGCGGAGCGGAAGAACGACGTCGGCGCCGGGGTCGCGGCGCTCAAGCGCGTCGTGTCCGAGCAGCCTCGCCACCCGGGCGCGCTGATGAAGCTCGCGGAGCTGTACACGCGCGATCGCCAGTGGACCCAAGCCGTGGATCGCTTCACCCAGGCGCTGGCGTCGAGCCCCTCCGAACCGGAGTTTCTCCAGGCCCACCTGCGCATGGCCGCGATCGCACAGGAACACCTCAACGATCCCGATCGAGCCTTGGCGAGCCTGCAAGCCGTGCTCGACAGGACCCCCGATCAGCCCGAAGCGCTCCGGCGCCTGCTCGAGATCCAGATCGCGCGCGGACAGACCTTGCCGGCCTCCGAAACGGCGGCGCGCCTGGTCCGGGTCTCCACCGAGCGCGAAGCGCGCGCCGAGGCGCTGGCGCACCTGGCGCGCCTCGAGCAGGCGCGCGGCGAAGCCGCCAAGGCCATCGACGCCTACGCCGAGGCGGTCGCGCTGACGGGGCTCGGTGACGTCGCGGGCGAGTTCAAGGCGCTGCTCAAGAACCAGATGCTGCTCGGCACCAGCCGCTGGCAGTCGTATCTGGACGCGCTCTCGAAGTATCTGTCCATCGAGGGGGTGGGCGCGGCGAAACGAGCCGGCGTGCACCTCGAGATGGCGCGGGTGTTCGACGACGAGCTGCGCGATCCCGAGGGCGCCATCCAGGCGCTCGACAAGGGGCTCTCGATCACCCCAGGCGACCCCGATTTGCGTGCGGAGCTCGGATCACGGCTCAAGCGCGCCGGGCAGCCGGAGCGGGCCTTGGCCGAGCTCCGGCGCGTGCTCGAGCTCGATGTCATGCGTCCTGACGTCTGGCGCGAGCTCGCCGACACGTTGAAACAGATGCAGCGCTCGGACGAGGCCGTGCTCGCCCTGGCACCGATCGTCGCGCTCGGCGTCGCCGAAGATCTCGAGCGGACCACCCTCGGGATGCGGCCGCCGCGGCCCGCGGCCGCCGATCCAGGCAGCTTCGGCGCGGCCGAGCTCGAGAGCATCGACCTTTTGGGCAAGGAGGATCCAGCGCGCGACCTGCTTGCGAGCCTGTCGGAAGGGCTCATCAAGATCCACCCTCCGGATCTGGAGCGCTATGGCCTGTCCTCGCGCGATCGGGTCACCTCCCGCACCGGCCATCCGCTGAAGGTGCTCGGCGATCGGGTGGGGCAGATCTTCGGGGTCGAAGAGTGGGACCTTTATATCCATCGGGCCCACTCCGGATCGCTCGAAATCGAGTTCGCCGATCCGCCGGCGATCTTGGTGCCGGCTTACGTGCCGACGCTGAGCGAGCCGCAGCAGGTGTTCTTGCTCGGCCGCGTGCTCTGCAACCTGGCGCGCCGTCTGCCATCGCTCGACAAGTACGCGCCCCAGGCGATCGAGGTGCTGCTGGCCTCGGCCGCGCGCAACGTCGAGCCGCGGTTCGGCGCGGGGTTGGCGGACGAGGAGTTTCTGAACGCGGAGGCCAGGCGGATCAGCAAGGCGCTCTCCCGGCGCGGCCGGCGCGCGATGGAGGACGCGGCGCAGCGCTACGTGAAAGCGCCGCGCGCCGACCTGGCAACGTTCGTCGCGAACGGTCGGATGGCGGCGGCTCGCGCCGCCGTGCTCCTGGCGGACGATCTGCCCGGCAGCATTTCCCTGGTCCGCCGGCTCGAAGGGGATCTGTCAGGGGTGCAAGGGGCCGCGCTCGCTCAAGGCATGCGGCTCGTGCACGACCTGCTGCGCTTCTGGGTGAGCGAGCCAGCGTTCGCGCTCAGGCGGCGCCTGCGCCTGCTTTGAAGCGTGCCCAGCACCCTCGGCCCCTGAGCCGCGGAGCGCCGCGCGTGGCGCTCGACAGCCGCTGGCCCGCGGTGTAACCCCGGTCACATGCGTTGGTTTTCGTCGTGGTCCGCGCTCGTCCTCGTGGCGGCTTGCGGGCGGTCCGCAGAGCGTCCGGCAGAGCCGCCCGCCGTCCCCCCGACCCCCGCCGTCCCGGAGCACCACGGTGAGTGCGTCCGGGCGGGGGGCGCCAAACCGGCGCCGCAGGCCGAGCGCTCTGGCCCGCTGCGCATCGAGGGGGCGCCGGAGGTACCGGCAGCGCTCGCGCAACGGATCAGCCGCTACCTCGAGACCCGTTCCGCCGATTTCCAGTGGATCGACGCCGACGGGACGACCGTGCTCGTCACCACCCGGTTCGCGCAAACGGCGCAGGTGCACCGCGTCGACCAGCCGATGGGCGCGCGGACCCAGCTCACCTTCGAGCCAGAGCCGGTTCGGGACGCGTCGTTCGCGCCTGGGCGATCGGACGCCCTGTTCTTCATGAAGGACCGCGGCGGCGACGAGCAGTACCAGATCTTGCGGCAGGATCTCGACACCGGCGCGGTGCAGACCCTGACCGACGGCAAGAGCCGGCACGGCCGCTATCTGTGGAACGACGCAGGCTCGCAGTTTGCCTTTTCGGGCAACGCTCGCAACGGCAAGGACATGGACGTCTACGTCGCCGACGCCGCCCGCCCCGAGCAGGCCAAGCGCGTGCTCACCGGCGAGGGCTACTTCTACCCCGTCGATTTCTCCGGGGACGGGGGGCGCCTGCTCGTCTCGGAGTACGTGTCGATCAACGATTCGCGCTTGCACGTCGTCGACCTCGCGTCCGCCAAGGTGCAGCAGATCACCCCCGCCGAGCCCGCGGCTTCGTACCGAGCGGCGGTCTTCGACCCCGCCGGCACCGGCGTCTACGTCGCCAGCGATCGAGAAGGGGAGTTCGTCGAGCTGTACCACCTCGATCCCCGAGCAGCGACGTGGACGCCGCTCACGCGCCACATCCCGTGGAACGTCGAGGAGCTCGCCCTGTCGGGCGACGTCCACACCCTGGCGTTCACGGTCAACGAGGAAGGCTACACGAAGCTTTACTTGCTCGACACTCGGAGCGGCAAGGCCAAGGCAGCGCCCGGGATGCCGCGGGCGATCCTCAGCGGCCTACGCTTCGCTCAAAAGACGAGCCTCTTGGCGTTCACCGTGATGGGCCCGACCACCACCGGCGACGCGTTCAGCTACGACGTGCGCAGCGCGCGGCTCCGGCGCTGGACCAAGAGCGAAATGGGCGGGCTCGATCCGGCGCGCTTCGTAGAGCCAGAGCTCTTGCACTATGAGAGCTTCGACGGTCGAAAGATTCCGGCCTTCTACTATCGGCCCAAAGGCGAGGGCCCCCACCCGGTGGTCATCTCCATCCACGGCGGGCCCGAGGCGCAGGCCCGCCCCTACTTCAGCGCGCTCATCCAGTACCTGGTCACCGAGAGCAACATCGCCGTGCTCGTGCCGAACGTGCGCGGGTCGGACGGTTACGGCAAGAGCTATCTCCTGCTCGACAACGCCGAGAAGCGCGAGGACTCGGTCAAAGACATCGGCGCGCTGCTCGACTTCGTCGAAAAGCGCCCGGAGCTCGATCAGCGCCGCGTCGGCGTGTACGGCGGATCGTATGGCGGCTACATGGTGCTGGCGGCGCTCGCCACTTACCCCAAGCGCATCGCCGCCGGCGTCGACGTCGTGGGCATCAGCAATTTCGTCACCTTCCTGGAGAACACGAAAGAGTACCGGCGCGATCTGCGGCGCGCGGAGTACGGCGACGAACGCGACCCGAAAATGCGGGAGTTTTTGCAGCGCATCAGCCCGACGAGCAACGCCGAGAACATCCAGAGCGCCCTGTTCGTCGCTCACGGGAAGAATGACCCGCGCGTGCCGGTGGCGGAGACCGACCAGATCGTGCAGGCGGTTCGGCGCCGCGGCAAAGACGTCTGGTACATGGTCGCGGCCAACGAAGGCCACGGTTTCGCGAAGAAGGACAACCGCGACAAGTTCATCCAGCTGACGGTGCTCTTCTTCCAGCGACACCTCGGGCAACCGTGAAGGCGACGGTCACGGCTTCCTTCGAGCGTGCTCTCCGTCGCTCTCCCGCATGAGCGTCGCTCCGCTCGGGCTGCTGATCGCCGTCTGCTCCAGCCTGGCTTGGGCCGGCTTCGATGCGCTGCGCAAGGTGTTGGTGCAGGGCTCCGACAGCCGCGCCCTCGTCGTCGTGCTGAGCGCGGCGCAAGTCCCGCTGTTCGGTGCCTGGACGCTGCTGGAAGGCGCGCGCATCGAGCCGGCTGACTATGCCTTGCCGGCGGCCGCTTCGGTGGGGCTGAACGTGTTGGCCAACTACCTGTTCTTGGAGGCAGTGCGGCACTCTCCGCTCAGCTTGACGATCCCGCTCCTGTCCTTCTCACCCGCGTTCGCGGCATTGGTCGCGGTGCCGTTGCTCGGGGAGTGGCCCACGCTCCGGCAGGTGTTCGGCATCGCGCTGGTAGTGGTCGGCGCCGTCTCGCTGCATGCGCCCCAGCTCGGTGCGCGAGAGCGGCTGTCGCGGATCCTCGGGCGGATCGCGCGCGAGCGGGGCAGCGTGTACATGGTCATCGTCGCGCTTTTGTGGTCGCTCACGGCCTCGATGGACAAGCTGGCGCTGCGCCATTGCAGCGTGGGCCTGCATGGCCTGGTCCTGGCTTTGGGCGTCGCCTTCGGGATGGTGGCGGTGTTGATCGTTCAAGGGGAGGCGGCGGTCCTCAGCAACACGACCCGGCGGCTCGGCGGGGTAGCGGCAGCGGCGGTCGCGGTGACGGTGGCGCTCGGCCTGCAGCTGTGGGCGGTCCAGCTGATGTTGGTGAGCTTCGTCGAGGCGATGAAGCGGGCGGTCGGGATGACCGCGTCCCTGGTGCTCGGCAGGCTCGTGTTTGGCGAGCGCATCGGCCGCGCCCAGGTGCTCGCGATCTCGGTGATGGCCGCTGGCGTGGCGTTCATCGTCGGCATCGGCTGACGTGCCGGGCGCCGCCGCAAAGCGGCGCGCCGATGCGCCGGAGGTCCCTGTCGGCGCGGGGCGCGCGCCGAGCCGATCGGCGCTCTCTGGCTAACGTCGGCGGCGAACCGGGCGTATACTCCGCGGTCATGGCTGGTGGTGGCGATCCCCCGAACCCGCCCCCCGGTGGTCATCCTCCTGGCGGCTATCCTCCTGGCGCATACCCCCCTGGAAACTATGGTTCGCCGCCGGCCCAAGGGCCTGGTGGCGCCTGGGGGTACGGGCAGCCGATGGCGGTCGGGCGGCCGCCGCCGCAACCTGGGGCGCCCTACGGCATCGATCCGGCGACTGGGCTGCCCTTCTCGGACAAGCAGAAGGTCGTCGCCTTCGTGCTGCAGTTCTTCCTCGGCATCTTCGGGGCGGGGCGGTTCTACACGGGGCACACGGCCATCGCGATCGCGCAGATCTTCGTCGGCTGGCTCACGTGCGGCCTCTGGCCGCTGATCGACTCCATCCTGATGCTCGCCGGCAAGGTCAAAGATTCCGACGGGCGCCCCCTGCGAGACTGAAGTCGGCGAGGGCTTGCCATTGTGCGACCAAGAGGCTATCTACGCGCCGCCACCCCGAAGCGCTCGGGATTGCTTCTCGAGCGTGGCGGCGGCGGCCGCGGGCAGCGCCCCAGACTCAGGTCCGGCGGTGGTGCTCACCCAAGGAGAGACGTAGCGAGAGAGACATGGCAGACCCCCCGGGGTGTGCCGCGACCGGCTGAAGTGGCGGAATTGGCAGACGCGCGTGGTTCAGGTCCACGTGTCCGCAAGGACGTGGGGGTTCAAGTCCCTCCTTCAGCACCGCTTGCCTGATCTGACCGACGAACCGTTTGCAGCGCAAATCGTTCGTCGTGGACATCGAGCTCATCGGTAGCCAGCCCGTCGCCAGGGGGGAAGGCGAGGGGTTGCCCGGAGCTCTCACCAGAGACGGAGACCTCGACATGGGGGGCTTGCGGGCGACGCGCTCCCGTTCGGGGCGAAGTCGACGTCCATCCACCTCCAAGCGAGTTGCAGGAGCAGCTCTAAGGAGGGCGGGGGAAGCTCTTCGATTCTTGGTGCACGGGCGACAAGACGCTCGGGCTAGAGCACCGATCCGTTGGTCGCTCCAGACAGCCGCACCATATAGAAGGATGCATCACAAGGTATGATCGAAATGTCATAGCTCGCGCGGTTCAGGCGGATGTGTTGCCGTAGGGTTTCCGCCGATTTCGCTGAAAATGGCGCCCGAATTCTCGAAAAGCACATCTTTACACCTCTGGTATGCACCGTGCTATACACGCGCGCCGTGCGGGATCATCCGGATCCCGCGCAGTGGATGGTTGCTTGTTGGAGGAAATGCGATGTCAAAGCTAACGAGTTTGCTGGCCGTGCTGGCGCTCGGTTCTTCGGTTGCTCTCGGCGGTTGCGGAGACGACGACGACGACGACGGCTCGGGCGGCACGGGCGGCACGGCCGCTACCGGAGGCACGGGCGGCGGTGACGCTGGCGCGGCTGGCTCCGGCGGCTCCGGCGGCACGGGCGGTTCCGGCGGTTCCGGCGGTGACGCTGGCTCCGGCGGCGACGCTGGCTCCGGTGGCGACGCGGGCTCGGCG
>JAEZYZ010000209.1 GCA_023418705.1 Pseudomonadota bacterium
GAGCTGGCGCGTCGCAGCGGCTTCGTCGTGTTCCCGGAAGCGCCGAGCCAGCTCCGGTTCGGGCTCGCGGGAAGGCTGCCGCCCGAGCAGATCTGCGACGGCTTCGACGCGCTCTTGCGCGCTCGAAGCTTCGCGTTCGAGCCGGATCTGGTGATCGAGCTCGGTCCACCGCCGGTGTCGGGCGGCTACGAGCGCTGGCTCGCGCGCCAGCCCCGGTGCGCGCGCTACGTGCTCGCCGAGCACGGCTTCCCCGATCCATTGGGCACGGCGGCGGAGGTCGTGCTGGGCGCGCTCGATCGCACCCTCCAGGATTTGCAGGCAACGCTGCCAGCGCCGGCGGGGGCGATCGCCGACGCGCGCCGCCATTTCGCTGAAGCCATCGGGCGCGCCAACGCGCGGGTCTGGGAGGCTCTCGAACAGGACGCCACGCCGGAGCTCGATGAGCGCCGCGCCGTCGAGCTGACGCTGGCGAGCTTGCCCGAAGGGTCGCTCCTCGCGCTCGGCAACAGCTTGCCGATCCGTGAAGTGGACGTGTTCTGCCGGGCAGTCCCCCGCCCCGGCGTCCAGGTGCTCTGCCAGCGCGGCGCGAGCGGCATCGACGGCCTCGTGTCGTCCGCGGCTGGAGCCGCCGCCAGGAGCGGACGCCCCACCACCCTGTTGCTCGGCGACCTCAGCTTCCTGCACGACCTCGGAGGTTTGTGGGCGGCAAGCCGAATCCAGACGCCGCTCGCTGTCGTGATCTTGAACAACCAGGGCGGCCGCATCTTCGAGCAGCTCCCGCTCGGGCACAGCGCGGCGCTCCGGCCCGGCGAGATCGACCACTGGACCACGCCCCACGCGCTGGACCTGGCGCGCGCCGGGGATCTCTTCGGCATCCCGTCCTCGCAGGTGAACGACGCCGAAACGCTCTCAGCGGCGCTCGCGGCGGCGCATGGCAGCGCGGGGCCGACCGTGATCGAGGTGCAGCTGCCCGGCGATCGCACCACCGCCGCGCTCGAGCGCTTCTGGCGGCGCGTGGAGCAGGCCTTCGAGCGCGCGCCATGAAGCTCGTGGCGCTGCACGGCTTCTCCGGTTCCCCGTCGAGCTTCGCGCCGGTGGTGGCCGCCCTCGCGCCCGCCGCGTGCTTCGCGCCGGCGCTGTTCGGGCACGGCGGCGACGCGCCGAGCGGCGAGGGCCACGGCTTCGACGCCGAGATCGAGCGCCTCGCGGGCGCCGTCGAGGCGCGGGGCTTTCGAGGCGCCCACCTGGTCGGCTACTCGCTCGGCGCGCGCGTCGGGCTCGGTCTCTTGATCCGCCACCCGGAGCTGTTCGCGCGCGCCACGCTGATCGGCGTGCACCCGGGCCTCGTCTCGAACAAAGAGCGCGCCGAGCGCCGCGCCGCCGACGCCCGCTGGGCGATGCTGCTCGAGCACGAGGGCATCGAAGCCTTCGTCGACGCCTGGGAAGCGCAGCCGCTGTTCGCGACCCAGCGGGCGCTGCCCGACGAGGTGCGCGCCGCCCAGCGCCGGCAGCGGCTCGCTCACGACCCGCGAGCGCTCGCCCGGGCCCTCGGCGCGCTCGGGCTCGCGGAAATGCCCAACTACTGGCCCGATCTCGCGGAGCTCGTGCGGCCGCTGACGCTCGTCACCGGGGCGCTCGACCCCAAGTTCTGCGCGCTCGCGGGGCGCATCGTCGAGCACGCCCCGGCCGCCACCCTTCGCACGATCCCCGGCGCGGGGCACAATCCGCTGCTCGAACGGCCCGGCGCCGTGATCGAGGCGATCCGACCCCCATGAGCTCGAGCTTGGCAACCACGACCTCCTCACCAACGGCGGCGGCGCCAGGCTCCCTGCGGGCCTGGATCATGGCCGTGCGCCCCGCGACGCTCAGCGCGGCCGCGGTGCCCGTGTTCGTCGGCACCGCCGTGGCGGCGTGGCTCGGCGGGTTTCGCCTGGGGCCGGCGCTGGCCGCGCTCGCCGGCGCGTTCCTGCTGCAGATCGGGGCCAACTTCGCCAACGACGTGTTCGACTACGAGAAGGGCGCCGACACCCACGAGCGGCTCGGCCCCACGCGCGCCGTGCAAGCCGGGCTGCTCACCCCACGGAGTGTGCGCCGCGGCATGTTCGTGGTGTTCGGGCTGGCCCTGCTCGTAGGGGTCTACCTCACGCTCGTCTCGGGCCCGGCCATCTTCGCCGTCGGCGTGCTCTCGATCCTCGCGGCCATCGCCTACACCGGCGGCCCCTACCCGCTCGGCTATCACGGCCTCGGCGACGTGTTCGTGATGGCGTTCTTCGGGTTCGTGGCGGTAGCGGGCACCACGTACGTGCAGACCGGGAGCGTGCCGGCGCTGGCGCTCTGGGCGGCCGTGCCCGTGGGGGCGCTGGCGACGGCGATCCTGGTCGTCAACAACGTGCGCGACGCTCCGACCGACGCCAAGGCGGGCAAGCGCACGCTGGCCGTGCGCTTCGGCCGCGGCGCAGGCGTCGCCGAGTACGCACTGCTGCTCGCCGCGGCCTACCTCGTCCCGCTCGGCCTCGCGCTCGGCGCGCTCGGGTGGCCCGTGCTCTTGCCGCTCGCCAGCGCGCCGCTCGGGGTGCGCCTGCTCGTTGCCCTGCAGCGCGAGCGCGGGCCCGCGCTGAACCCCGTGCTGGTCGGTACGGCGAAGCTGCTCTTGCTGCACGGCGTGCTGTTCGCCGCGGGGATCGCGCTGTCGGCGCTCGAGCGGGGCGCATGAAGGTCGAGCTGCGCGAGCTCGCCTGGCGGCGCGCGTCGCCCCTGTCCACCGCGCTCGGTCGCTGGCAGGAGCGGCAGAGCCTCCTGGTGCGCCTGATCGACGAGCACCAGCGCGTCGGTCACGGCGAAGCCGCGCCGCTGCCCGGCTACTCGAGCGACACCCTCGAGGAGGCCGAGCGCGCGCTCGAGGGCGTGGATCTGCGGGCGATCGCCGCGCTGGCGGCCGCGGGCTCCTGGGACACCGCCGAGCTCGAGCTGCCACCCGCCGCGCGGTTCGCGCTCGAGAGCGCGCTGCTCGAGCTCGGCGCGCTCGAGGCGGGTGTCCCCGCGTGGCGGCTGCTGGCCGACGCCGCTGGGGGCGCCGTCAGCCACCGCCAAGAGCTATCGCGCCTCGTCGATGCGCGGGACGCTGGCGGTGTCGTCGCGGCCGGCAAGGCGGCGTGGAGCGCCCGGCGCCGCACGATCAAGCTCAAGCTCTCGCCGGAGGCGCTCGAGGCGCAGCTCGAGGGCGTCGCCCGGCTTCGGCAAGCGCTCCCTGAGCTCCGGGTGCGGCTCGACGCCAACCGCTGCCTGTCCTTGGCGCGCGCCCGCTGGCTCGTCGAGCGGGCCGCCGATCTTGGCGTCGAGTACGTCGAGGAGCCCGTCGGCGATCCCGCCGAGCTCCCATCCCTCGCGGGCGCCGCGCCGATCGCGCTCGACGAGTCGCTGCAGGGGCTCGGCGCGCGCGATCGGCTCGAGCCGCTGCTCGCGGGCGGCGCCGTTCGGATCTTGGTGCTCAAGCCGATGGCGCTTGGCGGCATCCAGCGCTGCACGGAGCTCTGGCGCCTCGCCCGCCGCCACGGCAGCGACGTGGTGCTCTCGCACCTGCTCGATGGGCCCGTCGCCTTCGCCGCGACCGCGGCGCTCTCGCTCGCGATCGGCGCCCCCGAGCGCGCCGCCGGCCTCGACACGCCGCCGCTCGCGGAGAGCTTCGGGGTCACAGCGCCGTCCGTCTCGGAAGGGCTCCGGCCGTGGCAAGCCCCGGGCTTCGGGTTAACCCATAGGGATGACGAGTGACGCTCTCGGTGTTCGCCGCCGCGCGCGAAGCGCCCGAGCGGCTCGCGCTCGCCGCCGACCGCGAACGGCTCAGCTACGCCGAGCTGGCCGAGCGCGCCGCGGCTGCGGTCGCGGCCCTCGAT
>JAEZYZ010000331.1 GCA_023418705.1 Pseudomonadota bacterium
GCGCTCGCGAGGTCGCAGCCTCCCGCGCCGGCGCGCCGGGCGGTCGCGAGGTCACAGCTTCCCGCGCGGGCGCGGTGGGCGGTCTCGAGGTCACAGCTTCCCGCGCGGGCGCGGTGGGCGGTCTCGAGGTCACAGCTTCCCGCGCCAGCGCGGTGGGCGGTCGCGAGGTTACAGCTTCCCGCGCGGGCGAGGCGGGTGGTCGCGAGGTCACCGCTTCCCGCGCTGGCGCGGCGGGTGGTCTCGAGGGTAGGGTCTCCCGCGCGGGCGCGGCGTGCGGTCTCGAGGTCACAGGTTC
Organism: Pseudomonadota bacterium; assembly: GCA_023418705.1. Classification (GTDB taxonomy): domain Bacteria; phylum Myxococcota_A; class Polyangia; order Polyangiales; family Polyangiaceae; genus JAEZYZ01. The sequence goes on from JAEZYZ010000331.1 coordinate 296, forward strand.
CGGCGCCAGCGCGGCGTGCGGTCTCGAGGTCACAGGTTCCCGCGCGGGCGGGCGGTCTCGAGGTCACAGCCTCCCGCGCCGGCGCGGCGGGCAGTCGCGAGGTCACCGCTTCCCGCGCTGGCGCGGCCGGCGCTCGCGAGGGCACCGTCTCCCGCGCGGGCGCGGCGGGTGGTCTCGAGGTCGCAGCTTCCCGCGCCGGGGCGGGCGCTCGCGAGGTCACAGCTTCCCGCGCCGACGCGGCGGGGCGGTCTCAAGAGTACGGTCTCCCGCGCTGGCGCGGGCGTTGCTCGTGATGTTTGGGGGCTCGGCCCACGTCGCGGGCTCAGCCCCGCTCCCGAGCGTTGGCTACGATGCAGGGTCAGGTCTGGCTCCTCGGCCCGCGTGGCCAGATCCTTCCCGCGCAGCGAGGGTCGGCGGCGCCTTGCCGCGCTTGCGGTCCATGTGGCTTCGGCCAAAGTCCTGCTCGGCCGCCAGCAAATTGTGGGGAGGACACCGAAGCTCCAGGTTGTCCACGGAGTCCGGGCCGCCCAGCGCGTGCGCTTCGCGGTGGTGCAGCTGCAAGCTGCCCGTCTCCGGACAGCGTCGTCCGCGAGGGTCTGTGTAAGCACATCGCCCGTCATCGCGCGCCCACACCTCACGCCGGATCGCGGCGCTCACGTGCCGCCGCGCCGGCGCGGCGTGCGGTCGCGAGGGCACAGCCTCCCGCGCCGGGGCGGCGGGCGGTCTCGAGGGTACGGTCTCCCGCGCCAGCGCGGCGGGCGATTGGGAGGTCACGGTCTCCCGCGCCAGCGCGGCGGGCGGTCGCGAGGGTAGGGTCTCCCGCGCTAGCGCGGCGGGCGGTCGCGAGGTCACGGTCTTCCTTGCAGCCTCTCGCGCAGGTCGCTTGGTGCCGGTCTTGCGCTGACGCAGGCGTTCCACGAACTCTCGCAGCGCTCGGAGCTGAAGGTCGGGCAAGCTCGCCGCGCGCTTGCCGAGACCGAGCAGATCGAAGGCCTCCTCAAGCAGGTCGACGTACTCCTGCTCCGCGGTGAACTGCACCTTGAACCGAAGCGGCCGCTCCGGCCGGGCCTCCCGTCGCGCCAGCCACGCGCGATCGAGCGCCGCTTCGGCCTCCAGAGATCTCAATGAGGATTCCATAAGACCCTTATACACCCACGGATTTCATGCCCTGAGGATGCGCGCTGTCGAGCTCGCGGCCACGCTGACACCTCGCGAGTCGAATGGCTCACGAAGAGCCGCTACAGCCGCCGCTGAGCGGGCAAGCAGCGCTCTTCGGAGAGCGGCGCCGATCCAGCGGGAGGTTTGGTAGCGAACCGTGCCAAGCTTAATCGACCCTAATCGACCCTAATCGACCCTAATCGACCTCGATCGACATGGATGGGTGAAGGCTTGAAGCGGTCTCCTGTTCGCTGACGTCTTAGCATCGTTCGGCCTTCGCGAGCTCGTCGTGAATCCTCGGCGCGCCGTAGCGGCGCTTGAACGGCGCGACGAGCGCCCCGACCCGCGCGCACTCACCCCGGCAGCAGCAGCGACGATCCGATCGTCTCCCGCGCCTCGAGCGCGCGGTGGGCGGCGGCGACGTCCTCGAGCTGCCAGCGTTGTCCGATGTGGGGACGCACGTGGCCGGCCTCCACGGCCGCGAACAGCGCGCGGGCGCTCTCGAGCAGCTCGGCGCGCGTGGCCGCGTAGGTGCCGAGCGTGGGCCGCGTGACATACAGCGAGCCCTTCTGTGCCAACACGCCCAAATCGAGCGGCTCCGGCTTGCCAGAGGCGTTGCCGAAGCTGACGAGCAGGCCGCGCGGCGCCAGCGCGTCGAGCGATTCGAGCAAGGTGGTCCGGCCCACGGAGTCGAAGACGACGGGCACGCCGCGCCCGCCGGTGAGCTTGCGGACCTGAGCGGCGACGTCTTCCCGGCGGTAGTCGATCACGTGAGCGCAGCCGTTCGCGCGCGCCAGCTCGGTCTTCTCGGGGCCGCCCGCGGTGCCGATGACGATCACCCCTTGAGCTGACAGCCACTGACAGGCGATGAGCCCCACGCCGCCCGCGGCGGCGTGCCAAAGCACCGTCTCGCCGCGCTCCACCGGACGGCAGCGCCGCGTCAGGTACTCCACCGTCATGCCCTTGAGCAAGATCGCGGCCGCGACCTCGTCGGAGATGCCGTCTGGCAGCGGCAGCAGCCGGTCGGCGGGGACGGCGCGCCGCTCCGCATAGGCGCCCACGCCAGCGGTGGCGTACGCGACCCGCTGACCCGGCTGCAGATCGCGGACCGCGCTGCCGACCGCCTCCACGACGCCCGCCGCCTCCACCCCGAGCCCGCTCGGCAGCTGGGGCACCGGGTACAGCCCGCTGCGATGGTAGGTGTCGGTGAAGTTCAGCCCGATCGCGGTGTGCCGCACGATCGCCTCGTGCGCCGCCGGCTGCGCGAGCTCGATCGTCTCGAGCCGCAAGACCTCTGGACCGCCATATTCGTGGATCCGCACCGCGCGCGTCATGGGCACATGCTTGCTCCCGTGGGGACATCGACGCAACCCGTCATTTTCCAGTATGGCGGCAAATAGTCCCAGGTCGCCGAAATGCCACGAGCGCCGCTGACCCGAACGCGCAGCGTCGTCCCGCGATCTGGCAGCAAACACCGCACGACTCGGCGCCGCGGCGCGCAGCAGCGCGTGGCATGCGCCCTGCAATTCATGAACAGCGCATCCGTGCGAGAGGTTTTCCGGTTTAGCCATGAGCGCCCGCGTCATCACGACCCTGAACGAGCTGATCGCCGCCGACTACGACGCCATCGCCGCGTACGAAGCGGCGGGCGAGCGTCTGACGGCCAGCGCGACACGCCGGCAGTTCGAGATCTTTCTGGACGACCACCGGCAGCACGTCGAGACGCTCACGCGCGCCGTGAAGGACCTGGGCGGCACCCCGCCGAGCCGCGGCGACTATCGCCAGCTGCTCGGAAAAGGCAGGATTTATGTGGGACTCTTGGCCGGACAGCAAGGGCTGCTCGCCGCGATGCGCAGCAACGAGCTCATCGTCCATGAACGCTACCGCCGCGCCGCGTTCGAGGAGCACCTGCCGGCGGGCCTCGCCAAGCGGGTCCAGCAGTTCTTCCGGGACGAGTGCCTGCACGTCGGCTTCATCGAGGACCAGAAGGAGGGCTCGCTCGCCGCGACGCTCCCACTGTTCACCGACCCGGCGTCGTGAGGGCATGGCACTTGCACCGCTGCACGCGTGACGCGACCCGCCGTGGGCGTTGCCATGGCTCGGCGTCCGAGGGCCCATGGATCCCGCTCTGTTCACGTTGATGTTCGTGGTCGTGATGATCGCGTCCGGCCTCGCCGCCACCAGCGTGTGGCTCAACTACAGCTACCGGCGCGCGGAACGCACGCCGATCGGCGTTCGCTACGGCAGCCGGCTATTTCACACCGCGCCGCACGTGAGCCACGCGGAGATGTTGGCCGCCCACCCGGAGCGGATCGGGGACCGCTGGGCGCGCATCGAAGCCGAGTTCCTACGCGATCCAGCGGAGAGCGCGCGGCGGGCGGACTCGCTCGCGCGCGAGCTGCTCGTCTTGTCGGAGCGGGAGGAGAGCCGCCGGCGCGGGGTCGACCCCGAGCAGGTCCAACGGCAGTACCAACACGCCAAGCGGGTGCTGAACGCCGCCGTCGCGTCGTCGCCGCCCAGCGTCGACGGCCTCCGGCAGGCGGTGCTCGCGTTCCGCGAGGTCGGAGACGCCGTGATCCCCACCCGCCGCGTGGATCGGGGCTGACGCCCCCTCAGCGGTCGGGGTTCTTCCGCGTGTCCAGGCCCGAGACGATCTGCTCGAGCAGCTCCGTGCCGCGCATCGAGCCGAGGTCCAGACCGGCCGCCAGCTTGTCGATCACGAGCTGCTCCTCCGGGACGATGCTGCCGTCCGCGGCCGCCACGGCGATCGCCAACACCACCGTCGCCTCTGCCCGCGCCGGATCCTCCTCGAGCGCGCCGATGACGTTGTTCAGCAGCGCCTCGGCGCCATGCTCGGCGATCCGACGGGCGGCGTTGTCGAGCATGGACTCCATGTGTGCGGTGCGGATTCGACCCGCCGACAAGACGTCGAGCGCGCCGCGCAACACTTCCCGCTCGACGTTGAGCAGGCGCCCGTCGGCGACCATCACCAGGTACAGCGCCTCGCACATCGGGCCGAACTCCTCGACCAGCTGGATCGCCTCGAGGACCGCTGGTGAGGTGGTCGCGAACAGCATCGACGGGCGGCGCCCGGACGCTTGCAAGCGCCGACGCAGCTCTTCCAGTCGCTCTTGAGGGAGGATCAGCGCCATCGTCCGAAATTCCGGCCTGCCGCCAGTGTGACAGGCTTCCGCGGCCCGGCAAAGCCCGCTGCGCCCGGGCTCGCGCCGGAGGGCGAGAGTCGCTATCGTGTAGCTGTTGTAGCTGTTCTGCCCATGCCGGAAACCGACGCCATCGCCGAGGGCACCTTGCTCTACGAGCCGCCGGCCGAGCGCCGAGAGCGGTCGGCGCTCGCCGCCTACCAGCGCTTCCTCGAGCGCGAAGTGGGCCGCAGCTTCGAGGACTACGCCGGGCTCTGGGAGTGGTCGACCCGCGACCTCGAGGCTTTCTGGCTCAGCATCTGGCGCTTCTTCGACGTGCAGAGCCACGCCGCGCCGAGCGCGGGGCTCGTCGGCTCCATGCCGGACGCGCGCTGGTTTCCGGGCGCGCTGCTGAACTACGCCGAGCACGCGCTGCGCCGCCGTGACGATCACCCGGCGCTGATCGCCCGCGCCGAGGACGGCGCCCGCGAAGAGCTCAGCTACGCCGAGCTCGCCGATCGCGTGGCGCGGGCGCGAGCGGGCCTGTTGCGGTTGGGCGTCGGGCGAGGCGATCGCGTGGCGGCGCTGCTACCGAATGGGGTCGAAGCCGTGGTCGCGTTCCTGGCGACGGCGAGCCTCGGCGCCATCTGGTCGAGCTGCTCGCCGGAGTTCGGGGTGCAGAGCGTGCTCGATCGCTTCCGGCAGATCGAGCCGAAGCTGTTGATCGCCGTGGACGCCTACCTCTACGGCGGAAAGACCTACGACCGCAGCGCGGCGCTGGCGGAGGTCGTCACGGAGCTGCCATCGTTGCAGCACACCGTCGTCGTCAGCCGCTCCGGCGTCGCCCGGCTCCCGGGGGCGAGCCTGTCGTTCGACGAGCTCTTGAGCCAGCAGGCGCCGCTCGCCTTCGAGCCCGTGCCCTTCGACCACCCGCTCTGGGTGCTGTACTCCTCGGGCACGACGGGGCTGCCGAAGCCGATCGTGCACGGCCACGGCGGCATCCTGCTCGAGCACTTCAAGGCGCTCGCGCTGCACTGCGATCTGCACGAAAACGACCGCTTCTTCTGGTTTACGACCACCGGCTGGATGATGTGGAACTTCCTGGTCGGCGGGCTCCTGCTCGGCACCACCTTGGTGCTCTACGACGGCAGCCCCGGCCACCCGGATCTGTCGGCCTTGTTCCGCGTCGCCGCCGAAGAGCGCATCAGCTACTTCGGCACGAGCGCCCCATTTTTGATGGCGTGCAGGAAGGCCGGGCTCGAGCCCGGCAAGGCGTTCGATCTCGGCGCGCTGCAGAGCGTCGGCAGCACCGGGGCGCCGCTGCCGCCGGAGGGGTTCGCCTGGGTCTACGAGCACCTGAGCCGCGACGTGCTGCTCGGCTCGGTCAGCGGCGGCACCGACGTGTGCACCGCCTTCGTGCTGTCCGCGCCGACGCTGCCGGTGCACGCCGGAGAGCTCTCCTGCCGCGGCCTCGGCTGCAAGGTCGAAGCGTTCGACGCGGCCGGGCGCTCGGTCATCGACGAGGTCGGGGAGCTGGTGTTGACGGCGCCGATGCCCTCCATGCCCGTTGGGTTTTGGGGCGACGACGATGGATCGCGCTACCGCGACAGCTATTTCTCGACGTACCCCGGCGTGTGGCGGCACGGCGACTGGATCCGGATCACTCCCAGGGGCAGCGCGGTGATCTACGGCCGCTCCGACGCCACCTTGAACCGCGGCGGCGTGCGCATGGGCACGAGCGAGTTCTACCGGGTCGTGGAGGCGCTGCCGGAGGTCGCCGATAGCCTGGTGGTCGACACCGCGGGCCCCGGCAACCAGACCGGCACGCTGTGGTTGTTCTTGGTGTTGCGCCCCGGCCGCGCCCTGGACACCGAGCTGCTCGACCAGATCCGGACGCGCCTGAGGAGCGATCTGTCCCCGCGTCACGTGCCCGACCGCATCGAACAGGTCACGGGCATCCCGCGCACCCTGAACGGCAAGAAGCTCGAGGTGCCGATCAAGCGCATCCTGTGCGGGGTGCCCGCGGACCAGGCCGTCAACCTCGACACCGTGCAGAACCCGGACGCGCTGCAGTCGGTGCTGAACGCCGCCGGGCACGCCGGCGCCTGAGCGCGCGCTCACGCCCCGACGGCCGCGCGCTGCGCCGGCCGCACGGCGG
>JAEZYZ010000335.1 GCA_023418705.1 Pseudomonadota bacterium
GGCCACGCAGGAGCCGCCGGGATACCGGGCGCTGCCGGCGCGGGCAGCGCAGGGGCGCCGGCCGGTGCGGCGGGCAGCGCGGGGATGGATGGCCTCGATCCGCAGCCGCCCATCACGGGTGCTGCGGGGGCTTCTGCGAGTCAGCCGGCGGCGGGAGCCGTCGTCGAAAATCCGTTCCGCAAGACGAGCGACGCCGACACCTCCACGTTCTCCATCGACGTCGACAGCGGTTCGTACACGCTCGCCCGAGCCGCGATCGCAGACGGCGTCCTCCCCGAGCCGAGCTCGGTTCGCGTGGAGGAGTTCTTGAACTACTTCCACTTCCACTACGCCGAGCCGGAACCCCATCGGCCGCTGGCGCTCTACACCGAGCTCGGTGCCTGCCCCTGGGATCGCGATCACGAGCTCTTCTTGATCGGCATCCAGGGCCACGAGGTCGACATGGCGGAGGCGCCGCCCGCCAACCTCGTCTACCTCATCGACGTCAGCGGCTCGATGAACGAGCCCAACAAACTGCCGCTGCTGAAGAGCGGCTTTCGTCTGCTGAGCCGCCAGCTTCGACCGCAGGATCGGGTCTCGATCGTCACCTACGCCGGGCAGGAGCGGGTGGTCCTCCAGGGGGCAAGCGGGGCCGACCAGGCCGTCATCGATCAGGCCCTCTCGGCGCTGCAATCGGGCGGGTCCACCAACGCCGAGGGCGGCATCCAGAAGGCCTACGAGCTGGCGCAGGAGTACTTCATCAGCGGCGGCACCAACCGTGTCCTGCTCGCCACCGACGGCGACTTCAACGTCGGCTTGAGCGAGACCCAGGAGCTGGTCGACTTCATCGCCGCCAAGCGCCAGACCGGCGTCTTCCTGAGCGTCTATGGCTTTGGTGCGGCCTGGTCCGGCGGCAACTACAACGACGAGGTCGCCGAACAGCTCGCCGACAACGGCAACGGCGTCTACTTCTACATCGACGGTGAAGAAGAAGCGCGCCGCGCGTTCGTGCACACCGTCTCCGGGTCGCTCGTCACCGTGGCCAAGGACGTCAAGCTGCAGGTCGCGTTCAATCCCGCCCGCGTCGCCGCCTACCGATTGATCGGCTACGAAAATCGCCTGCTCGCCAACCACGACTTCTCGAACGATGCGGTCGATGCCGGAGAGCTCGGCGCCAGCATGAGCGTCACGGCGCTCTACGAGATCGTCCCAGCCGGATCGGGCGCTCCGATCCCCGAACCGCTGCCGGGCACCGTCCCCGATGTCCCGGAAGCTCAGCCCCCCGGCAGTGAAACCGAACCCGAGCCCAGCTACCCACCCCTCGGCCCCGAAGCCTTCGCTCAGGTACGCGTCCGCTACAAGGACAGCGACAGCGACACGAGCAAGCTCCTGGTCGAGACCCGCGATCGATCCATCTGGCGCGACGATTCCAGTCTAAAGTTCCTGTTCGCCGCCGGCGTCAGCGAGTTTGCGATGGCGCTGCGCGGCTCGCAATACCTGCCCAACGACCGGGGCGCGGATATCCGCCGCCAGATCGATCGAGCGCTGGCGATCGACGGCGAAGGCGCCGTCCGCGAGATAAGCACGCTGGTGCAAGACGCCTTCGCCTTGCAGCGGTAGGGCTGGGCGGCGGCCGCGGGCACCCGTCCGCGCACCATCACCGCAGCACGTACACCGTCCGTAGCCTGCTGCGGTTCGCGGACGCGGCGACACCGGTCGCCGCGCACAGGCCCGGCGGCCGCCAGGCACGACGCTCGGAGCGATTGTCAGGGCTTGGGCAGCGGGCGGCCCGAACGGGCCCCGGCCGGCAGGTCACCGGGGCGAGATGGCTGCCAGCAGCGCGATCGGTTGCGATAGGCTGAAGCGTCCCAGCCCTCGACCCGCGTCCATGGCCCGCAAGCACCCCGGAGAGACCACCCTACCCGCCGACGGTTCGACGTTTGGCCGAGAGATGTCCGATCCGCTGCTGCTCGTCTGGCTGTTCCCGCGCACCGACGGTCCGGTCCTGGATTTGCGTGCGAGCGTGGGGGGGAGCGAGGCGGTGATCGGACGGGACGACACCTGCGCGGTGGCCCTTCCAGGACACGACGTGTCGCGCCGGCACGCGAGCGTCCGCTCGGGCTCGGTCCCGCTCATCACCGATCTGTCCAGCCGCAACGGCACCTTCGTGAACGGACGCCGGATCAAGGCTTCACCGCTCGGGCTGAACGATGTCGTGCGCGTCGGTGGCTGGGTCGGGGTGGTCACCCGGGCAGCCGGGCCCCTGGGCAGCTTGGCGCCGGACGTGTACGGTGGGCCGCTGCTGCGGGAGGCCCTGGCGGCCGCAGAGCGCGCCTCGAAGAGCGACCTTCCCATCATCATCGAAGGCGAGACCGGCACCGGCAAGGAGGTGGTGGCCCGTGCCATCCACACCTGGAGCAGTCGCTCGGGGGCGTTCATCGCGGTGAACTGTGGCGCGCTGCCGGAGGCGTTGGCGGAGGGCGAGCTGTTCGGCTACCGCCGCGGCGCCTTCACGGGCGCCGAGCGCAACAATCCCGGACATTTTCGCAGTGCGCACGGCGGCACCCTGCTGCTCGACGAGCTGGGCGATCTGCCGCTTCCGGTGCAGACGAAGCTCTTGCGCGTGCTCGAGCAGCGCGAGGTACAGCCTCTGGGCGAATCGGCGCCCGTGGCCATCGACGTGCGCGTCGTGGCGGCGGTTCAGGAGCCGCTCGAACGCGCGGTCCAGGACGGGCGGTTTCGTGGAGACCTGTACGCCCGCCTCGACGGCGTGACCGTCCGCCTACCGCCGCTGCGGCAGCGCCGCGCGGAGATCCCGTATCTCTTCTCCCGCCTGCTGGTCGAACAAACGGGCGGCCGCCCTCCCCAGATCGACGCTCGCCTGGTCGAGACGCTGTGCCTCTACGATTGGCCCTTCAACGTGCGGGAGCTGAAGCTCCTGGTCAGAAAGCTGCTCGTCTTGCACGGCGGTGAGGCCGCCCTGAAGCACAGCCACCTGCCGGAGCGGCTGCGGCAAAACCTCGCGCCAGCGCCAGCCGCCGACGAGCCCGTGGCGGTCGCCGCGGCTCAGGCGCCCGGGACGCCCATCGATATCGACGCGCTGGTGCGCGCGCTGCGTGGCACGGGAGGCAACGTCGCCCGGGCCGCCGCCGCGCTCGGTATCTCACGGCAGCGCGCCTATCGGTTGATGCAAGAGCACCCCGATGTGCAGCTCGACGCCCTGCGCGATCCGGGAGGCGACGGATGAGCTCTTCGCCCGACGCCCGCAGCTCCGACGTCGCCAGCGATCCGCGCGACCGCAGCGGGGAGGTCCTGCAGCAAAAATACCGGCTGCTGCGGCGCATCGGCGAAGGCGGCATGGGCACGGTGTACGAGGCGCAGCACGTCGTGCTCGGCCGGCGCTTCGCCGTGAAGTTCTTGCAGAGCGACCTCTCGCAGAATGAGAGCGCGCTCGCCCGCTTTCGGCGTGAGGCGGAGGCGGCCGGCTCGCTCGAAAACGAGCACATCGCGGCGGTGGTCGATTTCGACCGCGCGAGCGATGGCTCGCCGTACCTGGTGATGGAGTACCTGGTGGGCGAGAGCCTGGGCAGGTTGCTGCAGCGCGAAGGTCCCTTGCCCCCGGTGCGCGCCGTCGGCGCCCTGCTCCAGGTCTGCCGTGGGCTCGAGGTCGCCCACGCCGCCGGCATCATCCACCGCGACCTGAAGCCGGACAATCTGTTCCTGGTGCGCCGCACCGACGGTTCGGACCTGATAAAGATCTTGGATTTTGGGGTCGCCAAGCTGCAACGCGACGGCGACGGCGCGACCACGCGCACCGGCGCCACGCTCGGCACGCCGTTTTACATGGCCCCCGAGCAAGCGCGCGGCGAACGCCAGGTGGACCAGCGGCTCGACATCTACGCGCTCGGGGTGATCTTGTACGAGCTGCTGTCCGGGCAAAAGCCTCACCCAGGGGACAACTACAACGCCATCCTGGCGCACATCCTCAATCAGGAGCCGCGCTCCCTCGCCGCCTTGTGTCCGCACCTGCCGCCGAAGCTCGTCGCCATCGTCCACCGCGCGATGGCGTTCGACCCGGGCGATCGTCCGCCGTCGGTGGCGGCGCTCGGGCGGGAGCTCGCGGCCTTCGGCGGGCGGGGGCTCGGCGCCGTCGGCTCGCAGCTGGAGCTGAGCGTCGCTTCCGGTGACGCGCCAACGCTGCCCGGCCAAACCACGTCGGCGCCCCCGCACAGCCAAACTCATTTCGCCGCGGCGCCGCCGACCGAAGGCAGCGGGCAGGGGCTGGCGGCTGCCTCACCGGGTCGATCCCGCTCCCGCGTGGCGCTCGGACTGGGTACCCTCGGCTTGTTGGGCGGTGGCGTGGCGTTGGCGCTGCTCTGGTCGCGCGCGCCTGCGGGAGAGCTCGAGCCCCAGCCGCAGGCAGCGCCGCCCGGCGCGGACACGGGCGCGTTCACGCGGCCGCCTGGACGCGCGCCCTCGGTCCCGGCGTCCCCCTCGGCGCTCGCCCCTGGCGGGGAGGCAAGAGCCTCGGGTCGCCCGGCGGCACCTGCGGGCGCGGGGGCCCACACCGACGCCGCCAGCAGCGCGTCACCCGCTCCCAACGTCGCAGCTGCGCCGCACGCCAGCACCCCGGCCCCGCCAGCATCGCCGCGCGTGGACACCGACGCTGGACGTCCAGCGCCGTCCATTGGACGTCCGCGGACAGCCGCCACCGTGGGACCCGCTCGGGCGCCAAAGCCCAGCGCGACCTCGCGGCCCCCTCCCGAAGTCCCCCCAAAATCGGCCGAAAAGCAACCTGAGGGCGGCGTCCTCTTCGACACGAAGAACCCTTACGAATAAGCGGCACGGATCATGCTCAAGGCCCAGGCACTCGTGACCGCTCTCGTCACTGCTCTTCGCGACAGCATCCGTAGCGCTCCGGCGCCTGGCCCCCTCTTCGTCCATCGACGAAGGTGTCGCCTGGCTCGCCAACAGCTCGTCGGCATCGCGTTCATCAGCCTGCCCACCGCGCTGGCTTGGGGTAGCGACCCCGCGACGCTCGAGGCCGCGCGGGATCTGGCTCGCCAACATTTCAATCGCGGCGTCGCGCTGGTCGAAAGTGGTGAGTATGCCGCTGCGCTCCAGGAGTTCCGGCGCGCGTACGACCTGAGCCCGCACCACTCGGTCCTCTTCAACATCGGCATGTCTTACGTCGCCCTCGAGCGGCCAGTCGACGCGGTCGACACGCTCCAGCGCTACCTGAAGGAGAGCGGCGCCGAGCTCTCCGCCGAGCGCCGGTCGGCCGTCAAGGAACAGATCGAGCAGCAGAAGGCGCTGATCGCCGAGCTGGCGATCCTCACCGACGTCGAAGGCGCCAGCGTGCTGGTGGATGGGCACCAGGTGGGCACGACGCCCATTCGGCAGACCGTGCGCGTCTCCCGCGGCACCCACCGCGTCATCGCCACGGCCGAAGACGGCGCGCGCGCCGATCACACCCTCAGGGTCTCCGGTGGACAGCGCCATGAGCTCACGCTGAAGTTTGCTTCGCCGCCGAAGGCCGCTCCGCGCCCGCCCACCCACGGAGTGCTGGACGTCACCTGCGGCACGCCCGGCGTGCAGGTGCTGCTCGACGGATCGCCCATCGGTTCGACGCCGCTCGCGCGCCCGCTGCGCGTCGAGGCCGGGCGCCACCGCCTCCAATTCCAGAAAAATGGCGCCTCGATCGAGCGCGGCGTGACCGTCGGCGCTGGCGCCACCCTCCGCACCCAGTGCGACGTCCCGCTCGCCCGGCGCGAAGCCGAGCCCTCCAGCGGACGAAGCGCCCAGTCCACCGTCGGCTACGTCGTCGGCGGCACTGGCTTGCTGCTCGGCGCTGCCGCCTTCGGCCACCTGCTCTGGAACGCCAATCGCTACCAGGACTGGAGCTCGCGACACGGCGACCTCGTGCGCGAACCCGATCCCCAGGCGCAGCGCAAGAACAACGAGCTCGCACTCTCCATCGAACGCGCCGAGGGCGTGACCGTCGGCTTGACGCTCGGGGCCGTGGCCGCAGTGGGCACCGGGCTCGTCTTGCTGCTCACCGACCCCGGTTCGAAAGAGCCCAGCGCGCGCACGCCGCAAGCGCGGCAGCCGATCTGGCGGGGGGTGTGGTGAGCTTCCCCATGTTCGCAACGACGATGTTTGGACGATAGCGCAGATCACCAACGCGCCTCGCTCCACGACAGCCAATCAACCAAATCCGAATCAACGGCAATCCGAAAGCGTCGCTCTGGTGCGACCCTGACGGGTGGCCTTCGAGTATCCTATAGGGAGGAACCATGCACGTGCGTCATCTCGTCGGTCTCACTTCAGTGCTCGCCCTCAGCGTGCCCGCCTGCTTCGAGACGAAGATCGTCGAATCCAAGGACGGGGACGGCGGCTCGGGCAACTCGAGCCAAGGCACGGGCGGCTCGGGTGGCACCGGCTCCGGCATCGACTACGACGCCTGCTTCACCTGCGCCGAGAGCGCCTGTCCCGATCAGGTGTCGAGCTGTGACGCCGCCGAGGGTTGCAACGACCTCGTCCGCTGCTTGATCTCCTGCGGCAGCGGCGACCCGACCTGCGGCAGCGAGTGCACGAGCACCAACGCCAGCGCCGGCCCCGCAGCGACCCTGCTGGCCGCCTGCGCGTATCAGAACTGCACCAGCGAGTGCGCCCCCAGCCTCGGCACCGGTGGCGCATTCCCCACCGGTGGAACCGGAGGCGTGACCGGCGGCGCCGGCGGCATGGCGGGCGGCGCGGCGTCGGGTGCGACCGGCGGAGCCGGCGGGTCTGGAGGCAGCGGCGCGACCGGCGGCACTTCGAGCGGCGGCACGGGCGGCGGTTCCGGTGGATCGGGCGGCAGCGTCGGCGGTACCGGTGGCTCGACCACCGGCATCCAGTGGCTCACCATCGAAGAGGACTGGGCCGATGCCAACGTCCCGCCGAACGACACCCTCGGCATCAGCGGGGCCTTCTACGCCTACGCCGACGAGTGCGCGAGCTTGTACTGGGATCCGGTGACCCGCTGCGCCTCGGGCATCCTGTGCGATCCTGGGCTTTACTACGAGAACTGGGGCGTCGCCGTCGGCTTCGACTTCCGCAACACCGGCGAAGAGGGTGACCCGCCCGACACCAAGCTCACCTGGAACCCCAGCGCCGTCGGCGCCCGCGGCATCGCCTGGCAGATCAGCGGCAGCGCGCCGGGCCTCCAAGTCTGGATCCTCAACATGGATCCAAGCTGGAGCGGCCAGTGCAGCGCCGATAGCTGCGAAATCGCCGGCCCCCCCGACGGCACGGCCACCGCTGCCTTGAACGACCAGCTGCTGTTCAACAACATGCAGAAGGATGACTGGGGCGGATCCGGCACTTACTACGTCTTCGACCCCGCCGACGTCCACGCCATGCAGTTCAAGCTTCCCGCCATCATCGCCGGCGGCAGCAGCTTCAACTTCTGCATCGATCGCGTCGGCATCGTGCTCTGAGCCGCGCGGACCCGATCGAACCGAACCACCAAACCGACCAAACCGAAACACGCAGCGGCCAGCGCCTTGCTTGCCCTTTGCTTGAAGCTTCCTTGCACCTTCCTTGCGCCTCGCGGCGCGTTGATCGCGCGTTGATCGCGCGTTGATCGCGCCGGCGCGGGTGATTCCGCGACCGGCTCGCCCCGGCGCGCTCCGGCATTCCGCGCCAGCGCGACGCCACGTCCATGGCGCTCTCGACAGACGAGTGTTATTTTGCTGGGCATGTCCAACGCAGCGCCCGTGCTCGTCAGCGAGGAGGAGTTCGCCTCGCTGCCCGAATCGACCGAGCGGCTCGAGCTCTTGGACGGGGAGGTCATCTTGTCGCCCAGCCCGAGCTTTCGGCACCAAGAGATATTACTGCGCCTCGTGCGAGCGCTCGCAGATTGGGCGGCGGCCCAGTCAGCCAAGGTCACAGTGGCCATGGCGCCGCTCGACGTCCGCTTCGGCCTGGGCCGTATCCTGCAGCCGGACGCGTTCGTCCTGTTTGCCGGGATCCCTGCCGACCACTCCGGGCGCATCCGGCAGATCCCGGAGCTGTGTGTCGAGGTCCTGTTCACGAACCGCACCTATGATCGCATGGCCAAGCGGCTCGTCTACGCCGACGCCGGTGTGCGGGAGCTGTGGACCGTCGAGCTCGATGGCGCCGTGGAGCGCTGGCACGGTGAACGGCTCACCCTCAGCGAACGGCGCACTGACGAGCTCACCTCAGCGCTTCTGCCAGGCTTCTCCCTGGATCTTGAGCAGCTGGGTGAATAAGCCCGGGCTCCCCCCCAACCTCAGCGCTCCTCCAGGATGCGCAGCACTTCGTTGGGCTGGATCCGCGACCTGTAACGGATCACACGAGCGTTGGCTGGCAGGTCCGCCTCGCCGCAGCCGAGGCGTTCGTCGATGCAAAGGATGAAGCGCTCGAGCTTCGCGGCCCGCAGCCGGCGGAGCTTCTGTGCGAGGTACTCCGGCGTCCAGAAGCCGGCCACTTCGAGCAGCCAGCGGTCGGAGCTGCGGTGGCGGTGGACGATCTCGAAGTCGGGGAAGATGAGCGTCCCCTCCACGGCGACGGGGGACGGCTCGCGGATGAGGTCCCAGTCCGGCGCCGCGCGCTGGAAGTCTCTGGCGAAGCGCTCCTCGAGCTTGCTGTCGTAGCGACCGAGCTCCCGTCCGACCTGGATCGGATCGCCGGCGCGCACGAGGACCCGCGTGAGGTGACCGCCGCGGCCCAGGGCGCAGGCGGCCTCGAGCTCGAAGTCGTGGCACCAGCCCAGGCGGGGCAACAGCGAGGCCAGCGCGCGGCCGTACAGCTCGGTGTGCCGAAAGAGCGCGAACGGACCCGAGATGTCGAGCAGCGCTCCTTGCAGCGGCGCCGGGGCGACGGCGTCGACGTCTTCGAGGAGCGGCGGGGCTCCCCCGTGACGGCGTGGCGGCGCCTCGGTGACGACGCAGATGAGCCCAAGCAGCCGGGCCTGGCGAACCAGCGCGCGCGTGTGACCCCACACGGCGATGCGCACGTCGTGCGCGCGCCGCAAGAGGGACGTCACCAGCGCGTGGTTCACCTGCACGCCGAGGCGCGCGGGCGAGAGATCGGCGGGGAGCTCCGGGACGCGGCGTTCGCTCTTGAGGTCCGCGAACAGCGCCGCCTCGAGCGCCTCGGGAGCCAGCTCGAGCGAGGCCGCCACCGTGCCGAGCACCTCGGCACGCGGTCGCCGTGCGGCCGCCGCGGCGCCGAAGACGAGCCGCCGCGCTTCCCGTGGACGCAGCGCCGAGCGGCTCCGGACCTTGTCCGCGGTCAGCGCCTCGAGCACATAGGTCGCGAGCCGGAGCTTGGCTTTGGGCGCGCGCACCGGCAGGGGCTCGCGAAGCCTATCCCGAAGCTCGGCCTGCTTGCGACCCGCGAAGCGGGCATGCTCCTCGAGCAGCGCGCGCAGCCAAGGCTCGTCGCGCTCGCTCAGATAGTTCGGGACCAGGCGATCGCCGTCGACGCGGGTGCTAAGCTGACAGAGAAGCCGCGGGAGCAAGCCCTCGCCTCCTTCCCAAGGATTGCCGGACCTCCGTCGTGCCGATCGTGACAAGCTCATAGACGAGCGCGCGCTTGCCGGCTTTGGGCCGGAGCAGCCGTCCGATCCGCTGCACGTGCTCCCGCTCCCCGTGCGTCCCGCCGACGATGACGGCCACGTCGGCGTCCGGCACGTCGATCCCCTCGTTGAGCACCCGCGCGCTCACCAGCGCCCGCAGCTCCCCCGCCTGGAACGCCGTCAGCGCCGCCTGCCGCTCGGCGCGGCCAATCTCACACGTGATGGGCATGATCAGGTGCTCGCGCGCGATCGCGTACGCCGTCTCGTTGTCCGCGGTGAAGACCAGCACCCGGCCGTCGTGGTGGCGCTCGAGCAAGGCGCGCACCGCGCGCGACTTCGCGTCCGTGAAGGCCAACAAGCGGCGGGACCGGCGCCAGGCGGCGAGCGCCGCGCGCCCCTCCGGGCTTTGCGAGGCGACCACCACGAAGTCCTGCCAGGTCCCGTGCGGGTGCAGCCGCCGAAACTGCCGGTGCACCTCCGAGAAGGCGCGCCGCGCGTCGCGATACTGCTCGCGCTCGCTCGGCGCGAGGCTCAGCCGCAGCACGACCAGATCGAAGTCCGCCAGCCACGTCCCCGCAAGATCCGCGACCCCGAGCTGATACACGACCGGCCCAACCAGCTCCACCAGGCGCGTCAGCGCCGGCGGATCCGGCGGGGTCGCCGTCAACCCGAGCCGCTCGTCCGCGACGCACATCTCGAGCGCCTCGTCTCGAATCCCCGCGCCGAAATGGTGCGCCTCGTCGATCACCAGAAGGTCGAAGCGGTTGCCGATGCGCGGCATGTGTCGATACGCGCTCTCGAACGTGGCCACCGTCACTGCGCCGAGCGTCCGCTGACCATCGCCGAGACAACCCACGGGACCCGCGTAAGCCCGGCCGAGCTCCGCGAGCCATTGCTGCAACAGCGCCCGCGTCGGCACCAAACACAACGCGCGCCCGCCCGAAGCCGCCATCGCCGCCACCGCCACCCGCGTCTTGCCGCTCCCCGTCGGCAGCGCCACGATCCCTCGCCGCCCCCCGATCTCCCACGACAGCAGCGCCGCGTGCTGATACGGCCGAAGCTCGAGCGGTGCCCAAACCCCCGCCCGCGCGTCAGCGCTCGGCCGCACCTCGTCCACCAGCGGAAACCGCCGCCCCCTGAGCGCCGCCACCACCTCCGCGTACCGATACGGCGGCGCCCGGAACAAGGCCACCCGCGGATCCCAGAGCAGCCCCGGAACGAAGTCTAGGTTCAGGTCCGGCGCTTCCGCCAGCACGAGCGTGCCGTGGTCGAACAGGAGCCGCATGCCCACGCCTTTCGTCCCGGATAGCCGGCAGTTGCGTGGTTGCTTCTGGAGCGCGCCGCGAGGGCGCGGGCGCCGGGGCGAGGTCACGTGGCGAGTGAGCCGCCGCCGCCACGCCTGCCACGCCGACTCCACCTTCGAAGCCACCACAGCGACCAAACCGCCGCGACCGCGCTCAACCACAACATCCCAGGCTCCACTCCCGGCGCTTGGCAGCCACACCGCTCTGTCTGCCTCGACTCGGCGGGCCGAGCTCCACCCGCTACCGGCGCTTCTTCACGCGGACGCAGCGCGCACAGGGCGCGCGCATCGAGCGCCGTCGGACGCATGAGCAGGGCCGGCGCATACATGGCCTGCTCACGTTCAGCGGCCGAGCACTCACCGCCCTTCGCGGTAAAGCGGCCATGGCCAGCGTGGCACACGTCCTCTAGACCCAAGACGTGGCCAATCTCGTGAACCAGAACGGCTTGCAGCGGCACCGTCCAGCTCCCAGGTCCGTCCCCACCTCGTTCCCCCTGAGAGAATTGGAACGAAACAGCGTTGATCTCGATGTCGCCCTCCCGCACGCGAGATCCGCTCGCGCCCTCAGGATAGGCCGTGGTCATGGCCATCGCCCGTGTCGGGAAGGTGCTGGTCGGCCCGCATCGCTCGTTATGGCACCAGTCACCCCTGCGGAAGGCGACGAGGTTGAGCCCGTCCTCGCGCACGCGCCAAATCGGTCGCGCCGGGCCGACCACCAGCTTCACCGAGGTGCACTCGATCGCCGGAAAGCTCCACGACTCCGCCGCGGCCTCCAATGCCCGGCGATAACTCTCGGCGGACCAACCAGGCACAAGCGCCGTCGAGCTCGGCGTCAGCGTGATGACCTGGTCTGCTCCGGCCATCTTCGCCCACCGGCTACCGAGAGCCGTTCATCTCGGTGTTCGGCGGTAGACGTTCGATTCGAACGGTGTAGATC
>JAEZYZ010000328.1 GCA_023418705.1 Pseudomonadota bacterium
CGAAATGCCCTCACCCTGCGAGCACTGCATCAGAGCGGCCGTCTGCCGAAATTCTGGACCCAGCTCTCACGCTGCTACGTGGCCAACGTCCGAGAGGCGGCGTGATCCGTGCGTAATCCACGCCCTGTTGAACGTGACGATCGCCTGCGCTCCGGTCCGGATCGCAGCAGCTAGAACATGGCGATCGTCTGCGTCGGGAAGTTGCAGTCCGTCGATGAGCGCCTCGAAGCCAGTTACGAAGCAGTCCGGGACGGCTTGGGTCATCAACGCGCGTGTCCGGTTCAGCGCATCTGGCTGCAGGTCAGGCCTGTTCGTCAGAATGCTCCTGAAGCACTCATCTAGGATGCGCTCCGACCAGCGTGCACGAACGATGCCGGTGTTCGCCAAACGTACGAGCAAGTCACGTAGGGGCGCCGAATAGAGGACGCAGGCATCGTAGACGACAACGAACGCCACCTCGCCCCCTCAATACCCAAGGCCGTGTTTCTCCGCTTCCGCGGTCAGCTCATCGAGCACCATCTTGCGATGAGCGGCGTCCGCTTGTTTGTACTCGAGCAGGTCAGACGCTCGCACGCGTCGGTGCGTTCCGACAAGGCGATACGGGATCTTGCCCTCGTCTAGCAGGCTGACGAGGTGCGGGCGTGAGACGTTGAGCAGGTCCGCGGCCTGTTGCGTGGTCAACTCGGCGTGCACGGGGACGATCGTTACAGCGTTGCCGTTTGCCATTTGGCCGAGCACGTCGAGAAATAGGTCGAACGCCTCCCGCGGCACAGTCACCGAAACGGCACGTCCCTCACCCTCGGGGTGCACTTGAACGGTACGCGAGCCTTTGCGACGCGCGAGGCCGGAAAGCGCCCGCAGCGCAACCTTCGCCTCCTCAGATACCTTTGGCGTGGGAGCCTTCACCGGCGACGTTTGCATCACGAACCAATGTAGCACTAAACGAAATATTCGCAACATGCGAAATATTCGAATCGCATCGGGTCGCCCCGCCCCGCCTTGACATGCCGGCCTTCCTTGCTCCGCCGGACCGTCCGCCAACAGCTGCCGCACAGGCTCGTGGGAGTCCGCCTCGAGAATGTTCTCCAGCTTGAGGCGCCACTGCAGCGCCGACTCCTCCGATCGCTGAAACGGAAGGAAGGCGTCGGCGACCTTGCCGCACCGATAGGCGGTCACCAGCCAGCCGAGGCTCACCTGGCGGACGACGGGGTCCGCGAACGCCACCACCTGAGCCGGCATGGCGCGGCGAGTTCCGCCGAGGACCATGAGCTTCGTCAAGCCCGCGTCGCCCGTGGCGCCTCGCCGCGCATCTAGAACCAGAACCTCTCGACATTTTCCGGCTCGGTCCGCTACGCTCCCCCATTGGCCGCCCGACCGCGGCCGCTGATGGGGCAATGAGGAACCCGGAGCAGCAGGCTCGCGAACAGATAGATGCGGCACTGGAGGCGGCCGGCTGGGTCGTGCAGCACGCGGAGGAGATGAACATCTCCGCCGGGCGGGGCATTGCGGTGCGGGAGTTTCCCCTGGCGCCGGGGCATGGGCGGGCGGACTACATCCTGTACGTCGACGAGCAGGTGGTCGGAGCCATCGAGGCGAAGAAGGAAGGGATCTCGCCGGCGAGCTTCGAGGTGCAGGCGGAGAAGTACGCGGCGGGGGTCCCGAAGGACCTGCCAGCGCCGATTCGGCCGCTGCCCTTCCTGTATCAGTCCACGGGCGTGGAGACGCACTTCACGAACAACCTGGATCCGGTCGCTAGGCGCCGGCAGGTATTCAGCTTTCATCGCCCGGAGACACTGGCGGAATGGCTCGAGGCCGAGCCGCTGTTTCTGCCGCTACGGGACGGCAAGGTGGATCCGCGCGCCGAGGTCCCAGCAACCCTGCGCGCCCGCTTGCAGGCGTTCCCGGATGTGCCGGGCGAGGGCCTTCGTCGCGCGCAGGTGCAGGCCGTGCGCAATCTGGAGCACTCCTTGCGTGAGGGACGGCCACGCGCGCTGGTGCAGATGGCGACCGGCAGCGGGAAGACCTTCATGGCGGTCACCGCCATCTACCGGCTGATCAAGTTCGGCGGCGCCAAGCGCGTGGTGTTCCTGGTCGACCGCAGCAACCTTGGCAAGCAAGCGCTCAAGGAGTTTCAGCAGTACACGACGCCGGGCGATGGCCGAAAGTTCACCGAGCTCTACAACGTCCAGCTCCTGCGCTCGAACAAGCTCGACCCGGTGGCACGCGTCGTCATCACCACGATTCAGCGCCTGTACTCAATGCTCAAGGGCGAAGAGGACATCGACCCCGAGCTGGAGGAGCTGTCCGGCTATGAAACGCTGAACAGCCTCGTCAAAGAGCCGGTCCCGGTCGCCTACAACCCGGCGCTCCCGATCGAGACGTTCGACTTCGTCTTCGTGGACGAATGCCACCGCAGCATCTACAGCCTCTGGCGGCAGGTGCTCGAGTACTTCGATTCCTTCCTGGTGGGCCTGACGGCGACGCCATCGAAGCAGACCTTCGGCTTCTTCAACCAGAACCTGGTGATGGAGTACGACCACGCCGCCGCCGTCGCGGACGCAGTGAACGTCGACTACGACCTCTACACCATCCGAACACGCATCACCGATCGGGGCTCAAAGGTGGAGGCGGGGCCCTTCCAGGTCATCGGTCGCCGCGATCGCCTGTCCCGCCGCGTCCGCTGGCAAGAGCTCGAAGACGACCTGCAATACGACCCCAACCAGCTCGACCGCACGGTGGTCGCCAAAGACCAGATCCGCACCATCATTCGGACCTTCCGGGAGCGGCTCTTCACCGAGATTTTCCCGGGCCGGCGGGAAGTCCCGAAAACGCTCATCTTCGCCAAGGACGACTCCCACGCCGACGACATCGTCGATGTGGTGCGGGAGGAGTTCGGACAGGGCAACGAGTTCTGCGAGAAAATCACCTACCGCACGTCCACGGTGCGGGTGGTCGAAAAGGTCACTGGTCCCGATGGCACGGAGACCGAACAGATCACCTACAAATCGAGCGGGCTCAAGCCGGAAGACCTGCTGTCGTCGTTCCGCAACAGCTTCTACCCGCGCGTGGTCGTCACCGTCGACATGATCGCGACCGGCACGGACGTGAAGCCGCTCGAGATCGTGATGTTCATGCGCGCCGTCCGCAGCGTGAACTTCTTCGAGCAGATGAAGGGTCGCGGCGTGCGCGTCATCAGCGAAACAGACCTGAAAGCCGTCACCCCCGACGCACCGGCGAAGGACCGCTTCGTGCTGATCGACTGCGTGGGCGTCTGCGAACAGGACCTGAACGACACCTTGCCCCTCGAGCGCCAGCCGACGGTGGGCTTCGGCAAGCTGCTCGACGCCGTGCAGAAGGGCAGCACCGCCGACGACATCCTCTCGACCCTGGCCGGCAGGCTCGCGCGCCTCGACCGCCGCCTGGGCAAGCCCCAGCAGGAAGAGCTCGCGCGCCTCTCAGGAGGCACCCCGATCGCCGAGATTGCCGGGCGGATCGTCGAAGCCCTTGAACCCGACGCCCAACTGGCCGAAGCACGGCGCATGGCCGGCCTCGGTCCAACGCAAGAGCCCACCCCCAAGCAGCTCGCGGACGCCAAGAAGACGCTCGCGAAGGAAGCCGTGGCGCCCATCCGCACCAACTTCCAGCTCCGCGAGCGGCTGAAGGACATCAAGAAGAGCCTCGAGCAGCTCATCGACGAGACCAGCAAGGACGAGGTGCTGGCCGCCCGCTACAACCCCGAGCAAAAGCAGCTCATGGCGGAGAAGACGGTGAACTCCTTCCGCGAGTTCATCGAAAAGCACAAGGACGAGATCACCGCCCTGCAGGTGCTCTACTCCAAGCCGTACATGCGTCGCCTCACCCACGACGACATCCAGGAGCTCGCCCAAGCCATCGGCGCCCCACCCCGCCGCTGGACCCCCGACGCCATCTGGCGCGCCTACGAAGCCCTCGAGAAAGACAAGGTCCGCGGCAGCGGCTCGAACCGCCTGCTCACCGACATCGTCTCGCTCGTGCGCTTCACGCTGCACCACGACGAGGAGCTCCGGCCCTACGCGGAGCTGGTCCACGCCCGCTTCGATGCCTGGCTCGCGCAGCAAGAGAGCGCGGGGCGCACGTTCACGGACGAGCAGCGCGAGTGGCTCACGGCGATCCGCGACCATGTCGCCGCCAATCTGGAGATCGACGTGGACGACCTGGAGTACGTGCCCTTCAACACCCTCGGGGGGCCGGCGAGGGCCATCAAGGTGTTCGGGAAGGACTTGAAGAAGATTTTGGGCGAGTTGAACGAGGTATTGGCGGCGTGAACGTGACCCAATCCAATGCAGGGTGGCCAATCCGCCCCCTGGAAGAAGTTGTGGATGTCCTCGACAGTAAGCGCGTTCCCGTGAATGCCGACGAACGCAAGTCCCGCGAAGGCAACGTCCCATACTACGGCGCGACCGGCCAGGTCGGCTGGATCGATAACTATCTGTTCGACGAGGAGCTGGTGCTCCTGGGAGAAGACGGCGCACCATTTCTAGAACCGAGCCGACCAAAGGCGTACGTGGTATCCGGCAAGTCCTGGGTCAACAATCACGCACATGTACTGCGCGCGCGGCCCGAACGGATGACCACCCGGTTTCTCCTGCATCAGCTTAATTCCGTCGCCTATGCTCCATACGTAAGTGGGACGACTCGCCTAAAACTGCCGCAAGGGCCGATGAAGCGCATTCCCCTCGTTGCGCCGGATATCGGAACCCAAGTCGCGATCGCGGACGAGATCGATAAACAATTCTCCCGAATCGAAGCCGGCGTCGCCGCACTCGAGCGCATCCAGGCCAACCTCAAGCGCTACCGCGCGAGCATCCTCAAAGCCGCCTGCGAAGGCCGCCTCGTCCCCACCGAAGCCGAGCTCGCCCGCAAAGAAAGCCGCGACTACGAACCCGCCACCGTCCTCCTCCAGCGCATCCTCAAAGAACGCCGCAAACGCTGGGAAGAAGCCGAGCTCGCAAAACTCATCGCCAAAGGCAAGCCCCCCAAAGACGACCGCTGGAAATCCAAGTACGAAGAACCCAAGCCCCCCGACACGACCAACCTTCCGGAAATTCCGGAGGGTTGGTGTTGGGCGACGGTCGAGCAACTCCTCCTCGATCGCATGTGCAACGGCTTATCGGTCAAAGGGAGTAACTCTCCGCCAGGCGTTGCGGCTCTGAAGCTAAGTGCGATGTCAGATGACGGTTTCGACTATTCTGAAATCCGTTATCTGCCGGTCGACTGGGCTGACGTGGAGGATCTCTCCGTCCGGGCGGGCGACTTCTACGTATCCCGCGGCAATGGAACCCTCTCATTGGTAGGGCGTGGTACGCTTGCGCAGCCTACCCCTCAGCCGACGATCATTCCGGATACTATTATCCGCCTACGGCTAGTGCCCGAAGTCACCCAGTGGACCGCCTGCGTCTGGGCCAGCCGTGTCATCCGGCAGCAGATCGAATCTCGCGCTAAGACTACCGCCGGCATCTACAAGATTTCTCAAGAAGACTTAAGAAGCGTTTGCATCCCGTTCCCCTCCTTCGGGGAGCAGCACTTGATTATTGATGAGGTTCGCCGTTGCCTTTCCTTGGCGTCCACCACCCTTGAGGCTGTTCATCGGAACCTCCAACGCGCTCGAACGCTTCGCAGTTCAGTGCTGCACGCCGCCTTTTCCGGTCAACTCTGCGAGAAAGGCGCCGACGATCTCTTGAGCGCGGCGGAATAGGTCATGGGCGGTAACATCGTACAGAAGCTCTGGTCCTACGCCAACGTCCTCCGCGACGATGGCCTCTCCTACGGCGACTACGTCGAACAGCTCACCTTCCTGCTGTTCCTCAAGATGGCGCAAGAGCGCGAGGAACTCGGCCTCACCGACAAGCCGATCGTGCCGAAGAAGTACGCCTGGCCCTCGCTTCTGAAGCGCGACGGCGACGACCTGGAGGTCCACTACCGCCACCTGCTCGAGGAACTCGGCAAAGAAGGCGGCATGCTTGGCCTCATCTTCCGCAAAGCCCAGAACAAAATTCAAGATCCCGCCAAGCTCCGCCGCCTCATTGTCGACCTCATCGATCGCGAAGAATGGACCGCGCTCGACGTCGACGTGAAGGGCGACGCCTACGAGGGCCTTCTCGAGAAGAACGCCCAGGACACCAAAGGCGGCGCCGGCCAGTACTTCACGCCGCGCCCTCTGATCCAGGCGATCGTAGAAGTGATGCAACCCCAGCCCGGGGAAACCATCTGTGACCCCGCCTGCGGCACCGGTGGCTTCCTCCTGGCGGCTCACGAGCACATCGTCCGAAACAACCCGAACCTCACCCGCAAGCAAAAGAAGGAGCTGAAGCTCGAAACTCTACGCGGGATCGAGCTGGTCGACGGCGTCACCCGCCTCTGCGCGATGAACCTCCTTCTGCACGGCATCGGCCCGCAGAACGACGAGGCCCCGCCCCCCATTCAAACCAACGACAGCCTAGCCGCCGCCGGCAGCGAACGCTTCGACCTGGTGCTCACCAACCCCCCGTTCGGCAAGAAGTCGTCCGTCATGGTCGTCACCGAGGAAGGCGAGCAATCCCGCGAGGCGCTCACCGTCCATCGCGAAGACTTCTGGGCCACCACCAGCAACAAGCAGCTCAACTTCGTCCAGCACGTCCGGAGCATCCTCGAGATCGGCGGCCGCGCCGCCATCGTCGTCCCCGACAACGTCCTGTTCGAAGGCGGCGCCGGTGAAACCGTCCGCCGTAAACTCCTCCACGAGTGCGACGTCCACACCCTCCTCCGCCTCCCCACCGGCATCTTTTACGCCCAGGGCGTCAAGGCCAACGTCCTCTTCCTCCAGCGCAAAGAAGCCAGCCCGAAACCATGGACGAAAAAGGTCTGGGTCTACGACCTCCGGACCAACATGCATTTCACCCTCAAAACCAACCGCCTCCAGCGCTCCGACCTCGACGACTTCGTCGCCTGCTACAAACCGGGCGAACCCCACAAACGCCGCCCCACCTGGTCCCCAAAAACCCCCGAAGGCCGCTGGCGCCCCTACACCCTCGAAGAAATCCTCCAACGCGACAAATGCAGCCTCGACCTCTTCTGGCTCAAAGACGAAAGCCTAGAAGGCAGCGACAACCTACCCGAGCCGGGCGTTATCGCAGCCGAGATCGTCGAGGACCTGAAGGCGGCGCTGGAGCAGTTCGCAGAAGTTGAACTCGACCTGAGAGCCTGAGCGGCGCGTTTATCGTAACGGCAACACCAGCATGCGGAGCCGCATCCCCTTCAGCCTGATAGAGAGGACAAGATGACCCGCCAGGTTCGCGAACTAAAGCGGTTGATAACCGACCTTCAGGCAGCTGGGCCCAACCAGTACAAGGGGCAGCTGAAGATCGTTCACGATTTCCTCACGAGTACCTCCGTCTTCAGGACGATGCTGGAGCACCTCGAGGCGAGCGAGCCGGAGTTGCTCCCCGAGCAATGGATCGAAACCCACATCCGTGGCGCACAGAAGACAAGGCACGCGTGGCCCGAAGTTGAACGCCAGAAGATGAAGGTGCTCTGGTGGGTTCTGAAACACGTCGCAACAGACCCTCAGGCCAATCCATCAAGCTGGGGAATGCACCTGTCATACGCCAAACGCTTCGATGAAGCAGTCGCTGTGGTCACGACGGAGATCATTGCTCCCCTCGTCAACTACCTCCTGGCCCAGCTCGGAACAGAGTCGGAGATCCTCCATTTTCTTGAACGCTTCAAACGGCAGGTCGAGTGGTTCGACAGGGAGGAGCTCTACAGTAAGTTTGCGGCGAACACGGCAAAGGGCGAGGAGATTTATGATCAGCGTCTCCGCGAATTCCTCTTCGCCCAGGGACTTGATTACCCGTTCTCGCAGGCCGCGGGACCGGCAGGGAAGGCCGACATTATCGCAGAGCTCCACAGTGATGACCCACTCGTCTGCGAGATAAAGTTGTTTGACGGATCGGGCTACGGCGTTCCCTACGTGGGCAAGGGACTCAATCAAACCGTCCGGTATGCCCATGACTACGGCAAACCGGTGGGTCACCTGGTGATCATCAACCTTTCGGATAAGAAGCTTTGCCTCCCCACGGACGGTAGCAAGCCGCCTCCGCGCATAGTCACCCAGGGCATCACGGTCTTCATGAGCGTCGTGGACGGGAAGCCCCGTGCAACAGCGAGGGGCGTGGATTACGCACGGATCACGCCGCCTCTCGGACGTTGGCCACGTAGCAGCGTGAGAGCTGGGTCCAGAATTTCGGCAGACGGCCGCTCTGATGCAGTGCTCGCAGGGTGAGGGCATTTCG
>JAEZYZ010000414.1 GCA_023418705.1 Pseudomonadota bacterium
TTGGTGCCGGAGCCGCCGGGATGGGGAAGGGCAGCGGCAGCGGCAAGGTCGGCAGGGTAGCCACCGGGGGCGCGGGTGGCGCCGACGCGGTGGGGGGTGGCTCCGGTGCTGCCGGCTCGGGCTTCGCGGGTGGCTTGGGCGCCGCTTGCGGCTTCGGTGCCGCTTGCGGCTTCGGCTTCGGCGCCGCTTGCGGTTCCTCCGTGGCGCGCACCGGTTCACGCGCGGCGCTCGCTTCCGCGACCGCGCCGTCCCGGGCCCCGGGCAAGGGCTCGATGGTCGTCGCCTCGGGCGTCACGCTGGCGACGACCGGTTGCTCGGGCGCACGAGCGGTGGGCTCGTAGCTGCGGATCGCCAAGACGCTGCCGGCCGCCAGCGCCCCGAACGCCAAGAGCGAGCCGAAGAGGCGCCAGGCGACCCGGCGCCGGGGGCGCGGGGGCAAGCTCGCGCGGGGGTCGAACATCGCCAACGGCCGCTGCTCGGTGCCGGAAGAGACCGGCGAGCGCACGCTCAGCACCGTGCTGGCCTCCGTGCGCTCGGAGGTGGGGGTCAGCGTGGGGGCGAGATCGACGGCGGTGATCGCGCGTTCTGCGCTGATCTCCTTGAAGAAGTCGAGAGCGGTCGCGGGACGGTCATCTCGGTCCTTCGCCAAGGCGCGCCGCACGGCGTGCTCGACGTGGCTTGGGAGCGAGAGGCCCGGCGGCAGCGGGGGCACGGGCTCGGTCATGTGCTGGTGCGCCCACTGCCAGGGCGAGGCGGCCTCGAAGGGGCGTCGGCCGGCGAGCATTTCGTAGGCGATGATCCCAAGCGAATACAGGTCGCTGCGGCGGTCGACGTCGCCGCCGGCGAGCTGCTCCGGGCTCATGTAGGGCGGCGTGCCGAGCACCATGCCCTGCTGCGTGAGCTTGGTCTGCACGCGGGTCGCCGCTTGGCCGCTGCGAGCCGCGATCCCAAAATCTAGCAGCTTGACGAAATCCGCCTGCCCGGCGCGCGTGGTGAGGATGATGTTGTCCGGCTTCAAATCCCGGTGCACCACGCCCATTTCGTGGGCCTCGTGCAAGGCGCCGCAGATCTGGCGCAAGATCGAGAGCGTCCGATCGAGCGCCAGCGGCCCCCGTTCGATCAGATCGGAGAGCGCCTCACCGCGGACGTGCTCCATCACGATGAACAGCTCGCCGTCGTCGGTCTTGCCGAAATCGTAGACTTTGATGGTGTTGGGGTGATCGAGCTGCGCGACCGTGCCGCACTCTCGGTAAAACCGTGACACCACCGCCGCGTCGTGCGACAGGTCCGGCTGCAGCGTCTTGATCGCGACCTTGCGCAGGTGCGAGCCCATGCGCTGTTCGGCCTCGTAGACGATGCCCATCCCGCCCTCGGCGATCACCCGGCGCACCTCGTAGCGTCCGTCGACGACGCGCCCGAGCAGTCGGTACGCACGCGGGCCGTCTTCCAGCAGCAGGCTGGCCCCGCAGCGACCACAAAACCGGGCCCCTTCCTCGTGAGGGTGGCCGCAGTTGGGACAAATCGACGAGCTCATCAGCGGGTAGGGCGGCTCTGCATTCAGTGAGGGGTCGGGGGCGGGTTCGCGCAAGTTCGGGCCTCTTTATCCTGGGGCCATGCCGCTGGCGTCCGTTCCGCTAATCTTTTTGGCCGCGCTCGCCCGCGCCCTGCCAGGCCCGCGGCCCCGAGGTGCGTTCGCCGTCGCCCTTGTCTGCCGATGTGGCCGAAACTTCTTTGGAAAAATGCTCTCAACTCGGAATAACTCGCGCCGTTCATATGGGGCATGTTTCGGCGTCTCCTGTCAGGCACGTTGGCTCTAGCCTTCCTCGGCTCCGCTTCCTGGGTGAGCGCGGCACCAGCAATTACGCGCCCGACGGTCGTCGAAGGCGGGCTCGAGAGCGACGGCGGGCTGCCGCAGGCCGGCGCCGCGGGCGCTGTGCTGGCGCTCCCCGGCGGCGCCAGAATTCGAGCCTCCGCGGGCACGGTCTTCAAGCTGTTCCGCACCCCGCAGCAGCTCGCCCTCGATCCGGGCCCGAAAACGACCTCATGGACGGTGACCGTGAGGGCGGGTCGGCTCGACGTGGTCGTACCGGAGAAGCAAAACCGCTACGCGCGCACCGCCGTGCTGGTCACCGCGCCACGTCAGGTGACGACCATCTCCAAAGGTGGCGAGACCAACGTCATCGTCGACGACGAGGACGTGGTCGTGGCCAATCGCCGCGGGCAACTGCTGGCAGGAACCGGCAGCCGCTGGACGCCCGTGGCAGAGGGCAGCGCGCGGGTCTTTGCGTCGAAGGCTCCCGACGGCGCCGAGCGGGCGCTCGTCGGATCGGTGACGTTCGAGCCAACCTCCAGTGTGTTCGTGGCCGCCAAGAGCAGAGCTCAGGTGGGCAGCTTCGCCTGGAAGGGCCTCGAAGGCGCCAGCACCTACCAGGTCTCGCTGGTCGCGGCCGACGGCGGACGGGTGTTGCAGTCGACCACGACGGCCGAACCGCGCGTCGATCATCTCGGGCCGCTCGAGCCCGGCAACTACGAGCTCACGGTGCGGGCCGTGGACAGCTACGGGCTCGAATCGTCCGCGGTGTCACAGAAGCGGCTGCAGGTGCTCGGCATCGAGCTGCCCCCCGGCAGCTTCGCGGCATCGGACGGTTCCATCCAGGTCGGCGAAGGTCAACGGGTGCGTTTCACGAACGTCGACGGTCTGGAGATGACCTACAAGGGCGCGGCTCACTTCGTGCCCGCCTCCGAGAGCGTCGGGCTCTACCGCAACCAGCCCACGGTGGTGATCTTTCGGCGGCCCGGCTCCCACGACATGGTGCACGCGCGGCTGTCCCCCCGCACGCTCAAAGCGGAGGTGCGGGTGGGCCCGAAATTCGTAAAGTGGCCCACCGACCCCGTCGAAGTCGAAGTGCGCTTGACGGACACGGAAGGACAACCCATTCCCGATTGGCTCGAAGTCATTCCCACCGTCACCCTCGGCATCGATCCGATCTCGGTCGACTGGAAGCGCGAGGGACGCGTCTTGCGAGCGACCATCCCACCGAACGAGGAGAAAAAGGGCCCGTGGGTTCTGCGGGTGGAGGTCGCCGATCAATACGGCGTTCCGCTCGGCCGTGACTTCGTCGAGATCGTCGAAGACAAGTCGAAGGTGGTTCGGGTCGCGGAGGTCAAGCAGTAGGAGCTACTTCTCCGCCTGCTTGTCTTCCTTTTTCTCACCGGTCAGATCCACGTCCCACTCGATGGTGGCCGGAGGCCCCTCGAAGGGCGGCACGATCACGGCCGTCATCGCGTTGAGCACGCACTTGCCGAGCGCGGTGTCGTTGAACGGGTCGCTGATGGTCCCCTCCTTGA
Organism: Pseudomonadota bacterium; assembly: GCA_023418705.1. Classification (GTDB taxonomy): domain Bacteria; phylum Myxococcota_A; class Polyangia; order Polyangiales; family Polyangiaceae; genus JAEZYZ01. The sequence goes on from JAEZYZ010000414.1 coordinate 3,349, forward strand.
CGTGCCCCTCGTTGTCGAACACGAGGGTCACCTTGGCCGTGCCCGTGGGCTTGTCGCCCTCGATGACCCCGGTGCAGTCTTCGGCGGAGCGCCCCGCACGCGTCAACTCGAGCTTCGCCTGCTTCTTGTCGAATTTGCCCGTCTTCTCGAGGTCCGTCTCCTCGGAGTCCAAGCTCCCCTGATACTGGTCGTGCTCCTGCGACTCGCGCTCCTGCTCGGCGGCGAGCCGCTCCTGCTCGGCGATCATCTCTTCGGGCGTCTTGACGTGGGCGGGATCGCTCGTGACGCCTCCGCATCCCGGCGCGACAGCCAACACCAACAGACCCAGCGCGATACGTTTCATGCCGTGAATGCTACAGAATTCGCCGCCGGCCGTCCAAGCCGGCGAAACTCGGTCGACACGCCGGTCTCTGCTGACATCGCATTTTGGCACCCTGACCGAATAGCGCCGAAGGCCGAAGGGCGAGCATCGGTCCCCGGCGGAGAGCCCGGCCGGCCCGCTCACTCTGCGCTGGGTGCCAGTTCGGACTCGGGTGGAGCACCGGTCGAGGTCGGCTTGCTGCGGCGACGCACGAGCCGCCGCGCCCGATCGCGCATGCTGGCCAGCACGTCGTAAAACGTCGGGATCACCAGCAGGGTCAGGAGCGTGGAGGTGATGACACCGCCGATCACGGCCCGGCCAAGGGGCGCGCGGAAGTCAGCCCCCTCCCCGTGCCCGATCGCCACCGGGGTCATGCCGGCGATGATGGCAAAGCTCGTCATCAAAATGGGCCGCAGCCGTACGCCCCCTGCTTCGATGATCGCCTGGTGCCGCGGCTTGCCCGATTGTTGGCTCCACTTGGCGAAATCGATCAACAATATCGCATTTTTGGCAACGATCCCCATCAACAAGATCATCCCGATCATGCTCATCAGGTTCAGCGTCGACCCGGTCACGAGCAGCGCGAGCATGACGCCGATCAAGGAGAGCGGCAGCGACGCCATGATGGCGATCGGATCCAAAAACGACCGAAACTGGATCACCAGGATCAGGTACATGAGCAGCACGGCGACGGCCAAGGCGCCCAGGATGCGCCCAAACACCTCGCGCTGATCCTCGGACTGACCTCCTTGTTGGATCTCGTAGCCCGACGGCAAATCGAGATCCGCGATGCGCGCGTCGATCCCGGCCACCACCTGGTTCAGCGGGTGGCCCTCCAGGGCGTTCGCCTCGACCACCACGACCCGCTCGCGATCGAGGCGGTTGATCTGTGCGGGGCCAATGCTCGGCGCGACCCGCGCCACTTGGCCGAGCGGGATGACCGTGGGCGAGCCGTCCGGACCCGTCACGACCAGCGGCAGCCGCTCCAGATCCGCCTGGTTCACCCGCGCCTCGGGCACCAGACGCACGGTGACGTCGCGGGTCTCGCCGGACGGATCGATCCAATCGCCGGCGTCGATGCCGGCAAACGCGGGGCGCAAGGCCTGCGCGACCTGTCCCACCGTCACCCCCAGGCTGCCCGCCAGGTCGCGGTCCACCACGACCTCGATCTCCGGCTTCTGTCCCTTCGTGGACAGCCCCACGTCCACCGCGCCGGGCACCTGCTCGACCCTGTCCAGGATCTGCTCGGCGAACGCGTTCAACCGATCGATGTCCGGTCCGGTCAGCTCGACCTGGATCTGTTTGGTCGCTCCGAAGCCACCGGTGATGAGCGAGGTGGTGGCTCCGGCGATGCGCCCGATCTTTTCGCGCAGGTCCGCCGAGACCTCCCACTGCGGTCGATCTCGCTCCGCCTTCGGCACGAGCCGGACGTACACCGAAGCTTCGTCCACCTCCTCGGTGAGGCCGGCGACGGTCGTGTAGGTGTAGTCGACCTCCGGGAGGGCCCGCGCCATGTGAGCGACCTGCTCGGCCTTCTGCCGGGTGTAGTCGAGGTTCGAGCCGGGCGGCGTCTCCAGCAGGATGCTGAACTCGGAGCGGTCCTGGCGAGGAAAGAACTCGCTCCCGAGCAGCCCCAGACCCGGCAAGGCCAGCGCCAGGACGAACGACCCGACGGCGAGCAGGCCCGTGAGCAGCCGGTGCCTGAGCGCCCAGGCGATCACGCGGCGGTAGCCTTCGGTACGCCGGTCGAACCAGTGGTTGAACGCGTCGATGCGCCGGCCAAGCCAGTTCTTCTTGCCTTGCTCGATCTGGGGATCCGGCCAAAACGCCGACAACATGGGGTCCAGGGAGAACGACACCAGCAGCGAGACCAGCACCGAGGAGGCGATGGTCAACGCGAACGGCGCAAACCACTGCTCGGCGATCCCGCCCATGAACGCGATCGGGACGAAGACGACCACGATCGAGAACGTGGTCGCTGCCACTGCCAAGCCGATCTCGGACGTGCCCTCCCGCGCAGCGCGCACGTGATCCTTGCCCATCTCCATGTGCCGCACGATGTTCTCGCGCACGACGATCGCGTCATCGATCAAGATGCCGATCGCGAGCGAGAGACCGAGAAGCGACATCGTGTTCAGCGTAAAACCGAACGCCCAGACGGCGATGAACGACGCCAACACCGAAACCGGCAGCG
>JAEZYZ010000358.1 GCA_023418705.1 Pseudomonadota bacterium
GCGTCGAATGTGCCGCGCCGATCTGCTCGGATGGCAAGCAGCAGGCGGACGAGCAGTGCGACGACGGCAACGCGGTGTCGCTCGACGGCTGCTCGGCGGAGTGTGAGGCGGAGGTCGTGGCGTTGGCGACCGCTGCGTACAGTACCTGCGCGCTTGGGGGCAACGGCCGCGTGAAGTGCTGGGGCTACAATGGGGTCGGGACCCTCGGACTGGGTGACACAGACAACCGCGGCGACGACCCCGATGAGCTAGGCGCGGCGCTCGATCCCGTGGAGCTTGGAACAGGTCGCCGGGCTCAAGCCATCGCCGCGGGCTGGTACCACGTTTGCGCCATTCTCGACGATGGATCGGTCAAATGCTGGGGCGACAACTCCAGCGGCCAGCTGGGACTCGGCGACAAGGACGCGCGCGGGGTTCGCCCCAACCAGATGGGGGACCACCTGGATGCGGTCGACCTTGGGCCAGGCCGAACGGCCCGAGCCATCGCGGCGGGCGGCAATCACACGTGTGCCATCCTCGACGACTATACGGTCAAGTGCTGGGGTGACAATGAGTATGGGCAACTTGGGATCGGTGACACCGAGGATCGCGGCGACGAAAAAGGGGAAATGGGGGATGAGCTCCCCGTGGTGAGCTTCGGGGTGCGCTACGCCAAGGCGCTTTCGCTAGGAGGCGATCACTCTTGCGCGCTCCTCGATGACGACTCTCTGAGGTGCTGGGGGGACAATCAATACGCCGTCCTCGGCGTGAACACCTCGGACAAGATCGGCGACGAGATGGGAGAAGCCCCCGCCGCGGTCAACTTGGGTGTTGGCCGGAGCGCCGCGCTCTTGTCGGCGAGCATGGGGAGCTCCGATGGTCCTTTCCTGCGGTCCATTTTTACCTGCGCCATCCTGGACGACGCCTCACTGAAGTGCTGGGGCGACTTGACCTGGCTACAGCTGGGCGTCGACTACATTGACCAGGGTGGGTCCAACACGCTCCCACCGGCCCAAGTTTCCCTGCCTGATTTCGGGGCTGGGCGGACGCCGATCAGCGTCGCGAGCGGAGGGCATCATGTGTGCGCGCTGCTCGATGGCGGCGCGGTGACGTGTTCGACGTCCTACAACAACTTCGGTCAGGCCGGTCCCGTGCCGAGCTCGCCCGAGGCGCTGCGGCCGTTGATCGAGTTCGGGGCTGGGCGTAAAGCCGTCAGTCTGCACGCGGGCGGCTTTCACAACTGCGTGTTGCTCGACGACCGGTCCGTGAAGTGCTGGGGTGGCAATATGCAGGGGCAGCTCGGCGTTGGCGATACGCTCTCTCGTGGAGGCGAAGCCGCCCACCTCGGTGACGCGCTCCCGGCCGTCAAGCTCACGTTCTGATGCCGCGCTTCGGATGGAGCATAGCCTGTACGCTTGCAGGATAGACACCCTGTACAAGCTCCGCGAATGCCGGGTGGAGAGGACCGAAAGCGGTCATACCCTGCTCGAGTTCGCGCCGGACAACCTGCTCGGGCTGAAGGGTGTCCCTTACGACGATGGCGCCGTGGTGCGCTTCGAGGGCTGGCTCACAGAGCCGTCGAGCATCGTCGGCTGCCCCGGTTGTCAGCGGCAGCCGCTGCACGCCGTGTTTCGGCGCGGAGGGGGCGGCTGGCAGGGCTTGCTCACGTTCCGAAACGACTACAATCCCCACGTCCCACCGGAACCACCCGCGCCGGACGCAACGATCGAGGCGGCCATCGATCGCTTCCCCGTCCTGTTGCAGTACCGGCGCGCGCTGCCTGCGCCGCCCGCGGCGCCGGTGAGCTGGTGAGCTGGTGAGCTGGTGAGCTGGTGAGCGGCGGCGGGCTTGTTCAGAGGCGCGCCGCGGGCCCGAGGCGTTTGACGGTGGCGAGCAGCGCTCGGATGGGGCCCAACAGCTCGGTCTTGCTGGGGTAGACACCAAGCCAGCCGCGCTTCACCCCCCGCCGCGTCAGGCGCACCTGGGCGAGCTCCCCTCGCTGGATGCGATGCGCCACGCTCCAGCCCGGCAAGATGGCGACGCCCATGTTCGCCTGCACGAGCTCGAGGATGGTCTCGACCAGCGGCAGTCGCAGGATCTGCTTGAAGCCGCCGCCGTTCGGGAAGAGCTGTTTGGCCACGCGCTCCCGCTCGATCACCGGCGTGTCGAACAAAAGCAGCACCTCGTCCGCCAGCTGGGCGGCGTCCACCCAGGCGCGGGTCGCGAGCGGATGAGCCCTCGAGACGATGAGCCAGAGCTCGTCGGAGAACAAGCGCTCGGCGCTGAGGCGCCGGCTCTTCGGGGGGGTCAGGCACAAGCCCAAATCAAGCTCCCCAGCTTCGAGGGCTTCCGGAACGGCCGGCGTCGGGATGGCTTGGATCGAGAGGCGGACCTCCGGGTACGACAGCGACAGCTCGGGCAGCGCCTTCGGGAGCCAGTGAAAGGCCGTGTAGCACTGCGCGGCGACGCGCAGCTCGCGTTCGACCCTGCCTGCCGAGCGCAGCTCGGCTTCGAGCAGGGCGATCGGCTCCAGCACCTGGCGCGACACGGTCAGCATGCGCTCGCCGGCCGCGGTGATCCGCAGCGTTCGCCCCCGGCGTTCGAAGAGCTGGACGCCGAGCTTGTCCTCCAAGCCACGCAGCTGGTGGCTGACCGCGGACTGGCTCAGGTGCAGCAGCTTGGCGGCGCGGGTCACGCCGCCGCTCTCGGCGATGGCGCGAACGAGCGCCAGGTCGCGCGTCTCCAGACGGGTGGCGGGGAGCATCACATGAGTATCTTGCATGAAAATGATGAAAACAATGCGATTATCACATGTTCACTCCTCCGCTAGGTTGCGCTGCGGAGGTCACGACATGACGTTTCAGCTGTACTATTCGCCGGCGGCGGTCTCGCTGGTCGCCCACATCGCGCTCGAAGAGGCCGGGCTGCCGTTCGAGCTTCAGCGCATCGATCTTCGGCAAGGGGAGCAACGCACGGCCGACTACCTACGGATCCACCCGCTTGGCCGTGTGCCTGCGCTGCGTCTCGAGGACGGGCAGGTGCTGACCGAGGTCAGCGCGATCCTCCAGTACCTGGATGCCCGCGTCCCGGAGCGGGAGCTCTTGCCGCACGATGTCCAAGGGCGCGTGCGGAGCGCGGAGTGGATGAGCTGGTTCGCCTCGAGCGTGCACATCGCCTTCCTTGGCTTCTTCGCGCCCGCCCGGTTCACCGACGACGCCACGGCGCAAGCAGCGTTGAAGCGCGACGGCCTGAGCCGCTTCGCGCAGATGCTTCAGTTCGTCGATGAGAGGCTGGCGGGGCCGTACGTCTTGGGCGATCGGTACTCCTTTTGCGACACCTACGCGTTGGCCTTCTACTCGTGGGGGCGTCACTTCGGCGTGCCGGTGAGCGAGCTCGGCCGCTACTCGGCGCTGGCGGGCCGCGTGCTCGAGCGACCCGCCG
>JAEZYZ010000052.1 GCA_023418705.1 Pseudomonadota bacterium
GCCAACGCCACGACCTCCGCCTCACACTCCGCCGAGCAGCCGTCGAGCGACACCGCGTTGCCGTCGTCGCACTGCTCGTCCGCCTGCTGCTTGCCATCCGAGCAGATCGGCGCGGCACATTCGACGCCCTCGTCGGCGTCGACGCAGCGGCCTTCACAGTCGGTGTTCGTGATGGTGACGAGATCTTGCCCACACTCGATGAGCGTGTCCTCCTCGCAGAAGCGATCGCCCGGCGCCTTTCCGTCGCACTCGCCCCGAATGGGGCTGCACGTGCCCGTGCGGCCATCGCAATTTTCTTCGGCGCTGCACGTGCCATTGGGCTGCCACGTCCCGCTGCGGCAGATCAACGTCAGCTTCTGGGCCTCCCCCTGACACGCCAGCGCCCCGTTGTCCGGGCAGGGTCCGTCCACGACCGGTCCTTCGGGCCCAGCGCCCGCACCGCCGGCCATGCCGCCCATCCCCGCGCTGCCCCCCGGGTCGTCGCCATCGCCGCCAGCGTCTCCGCCGCTGCCCGCAGCTCCGCCGCTGCCGCCGGCGTCACCCCCGCTGCCCGCGTCGCCTCCGGCTATCCCAGCGGCGCCGCCACTTGCCGTACCAGCGCCGCCGGTGCCGCCAGTGCCGCACGTCGCCGTGTCCTCACAGGTCTTGAACTCCTCCGTGCAGCCGAAGAGCACGAACACGCCGCACAGCGCCGTGGACAATACACCTGGGGAAAGACTTCGTTTCTTGGACATCGTTGATTCGCCCTCTGCGAAAGCAGGCTCCGGATGGAAGGGGATCGTGGGGTCTAGATGACCGCCTCCTCTCGGACCCTGGCCGGCGCAGTTGCGAAAAAAAACGACGCCTGTCAGCCGTGATGCTTCACGCCGCCCCACCGCCCGAGCGCGGCGCGCTTCGGCCTCCAATGACCCGACGCGGCGCCCCTTGCGAGGCTCGGCCCTTTAAATGGTCTCCAGCGGGCTCAGCGAAATTGCATGACGTTGAAGTCAACGGTGGGCGCGGGCACCATGATTTCTAAGTCCTGCCAAAAGGCGGCGAAGATTCCATTCGACGCGCCACCGAGATCCAGCCACGCGGGGCCTCGAACCGTGGCCTGCGGCTCATTCGAGGGGGGCGACCACTCACCTTCGGCTTTGACGAAGCGGGCGCGCATCAAGTCATACAATGACGACGTACCGCTAGCGCTCTTCCAGATCACGATCGCGTTGCCAGCCGCGTCGACGTCCATTGCTGGCATCACCGAAAGGTCCGCGGCGGTGGTCCCATCGCTCACGAGCGTTGCCGCTCCCCAAGCCCCGCCCGAAAATCGGTTCACGTACACGTCTCGAGTCGCGTCGACGTCCTCTTGCGTCCAAGCGACCACGAAGTCGCTTCCATCGAACACGATGGGGGGTGCCGCCGTCGGTGCGGTCCCGTCGAGCGCATCGATGGGAAAAGGATCTTGCCAGCCGTCGGTGCGGGTAAATCGGCTGGCCACGATGTCGTTGATGCCTTCGGAGGTGCGCCGCGTCCAGACGGCCATGGCATCTCCATTGGGCTCCACCGCGATGTTCGGATCGCCGAGCGTCATGCCGCTCGCCGCCTGACTCCCCGTGATGGTGGCGGGAGTGCTCCAGGTGTTCGTGTTGGTAGAGAATCGAGAGACGGTGACCTTGTTGGTTTGCGGACGCCAGACGGCGATGCCGTTGCCGTTCGCGTCGAAACCCATTCGCGGCGTCGAGCCGCGGTTTTCCCCGCTGCCAAGCCCCGCATTGACCTGCTGAGGCAGCGTCCAAACCCCTTCCGGGCTGGACCGAACGGCGACGACGGAGGAGGTTCCCGTCGAGTAGACGTGGATCGCTCCGGTCGGCAATATCGTCGCCGCGAGTCCGAGGAAGCCGTCGTCGCTCAGAGAGGTGAGGTCCGTCGGGGGATTGGCTTGCCACATCCCGTTCCGGTACTGCCGCGCGAAAAGCGAAGCCTGATCCCGCGACCAGACGACCACCGCGTCGCCGGTCGGTGCGACCGCGACGGCGGCACTATAGTCCCCAGGGTTTGCGTCGAGAACCACCGGATCGCCCCAGCCGCCGTCCTGCTCGTACCACTGAGCAACGATGCGCTGGGTGACACCGCTCTGTGCCTCATTCCAGACGACCAGGATATTGCCTTGGTCGTCGATGCCGAAACCCGTGCCATTGCGCCCCCTGATGCCAGCGGGCTCGACCACCTCGGACGTTGCCCAGGCGCCGTCCTTTACGGAAAACTCGGAGCTGAAGTCCGAGAGCATCGGAGCTCCGTCCGCGTCTTCGATCGTGGAGCGGACCGTCACCGTGTAGGTCGCGAGCAAGGAAAGCCGCGCGGCCGGCACGAACGTCGCCGTCGCGTCGGCGTAGGTGACGGAGCCTGGGACCGGTTCGTCCCCTAGCGAGACGGCGATGCTGTCGGTCGTCACCGTCTCGGGGTCGAGCGCCTCACTAAACTCGATGGTGATCGCCTCCAGGTCCGGCTCGATATCCACCGCTGCGTCGGCGGGATCGATGGCCAACACCGCAGGCGGCGGATTGCCGGCTTCGCAGGCGCCGTCGATGCAAGCCTCCGCGCCGTTGCTTGGATCCCCGTCGTCGCAGGCATCGTTCGTGGAGCACTCCGGGAGCGGGCCGCCGCCGCTGACGCCAGCCATCCCGCTCATGCCGGCGCTGCCCCCCGCATCGCCGCCGCCAGCGCTTCCGCCGCTGCCGCTGCCGCTCGCGCCGGCGTCACCCCCGCTGCCCGCGTCGCC
>JAEZYZ010000056.1 GCA_023418705.1 Pseudomonadota bacterium
CGCCGACGGAGCTGGGCGGGCTCGGCGCGGCGTCGTCGTCCGCGCGCTCCGCTGGCGGCCCGCCTTCGTCCGCGCTCTCGCTCTCGACGCGCGCGGCGCGCTTGCGGACCGCCAGCGCTTGCTCGAGCTGCTGGGCGCTCACCGCGAGCTCGTGCTCGAGCGCCTGAAGCTCGCTCGCAGCGGCGCTCGGAGCGGGCCCCGTGGGTTCGGTGGCGGGCTGCTCGGCGGGCGCTTGGGCCGGCGGGGGGCTTTGGGGAGACCGTTCGGCGGGACGCGCAAGGCCGCCGCACCCGGCGACGGCGAAGATCAACGAAGGCCACCAGAGTCGCATCACGACAGGCTACTTCGCGAGCTGCCGAATCGCGAGCGACCTTGCGGGCGCCGATCGCCCTCGCGCGCGCGCCAAGCCGGCACCCGCTCCGAATGGCGGGGTGGTCGCCGCCGGATCCACCCTGGCGGCAGTTTGCCATGCTACCTGGATGATAGAGGCCTTTGCTCCCGCGGCTTTGTCATCGAAGCCGCCAAACTTCGTTGATCCGCCGCCGTTCCGGTCTACTTTTGCGAGGACCCGTCCCCGGCGGCCTTGGCGGCCGGGTGATCACTCGGAGGTTTGGTCGATGCTTAGCCCGTTTGGCAAACGCCCCCTGACGCTCGCGGTGCTCGCCTGGATCGCGGCCTGCGGAGATCCCGCCGGCACCCACGAAGGCGATGGCACCTACGGCAGCGGAGCGCAGATCGGCAGCGGCGGATCCGCCATGGGCACCGGTGGCACAGCACCCAGCACCGGCGGCGCGACCCCGGGCACCGGCGGCGCGGCTCCGGGCACGGGTGGCGCGGCACCGAGCACCGGCGGCGCCGCTCCTAGCACGGGTGGCGCGACCCCGGGCACCGGCGGCACCACGCCGGGCACCGGCGGCGCGGCTCCGGGCACGGGTGGTACGACCCCGGGCACCGGCGGCACGACCCCGGGCAGCGGGGGCAGCACCGTCGCCGACGGGGGCTCGGGGACGATCACGGCGCAGTACGGTGCCGCGGCGGTCTACTCCGGCGGGCGCCAGTACATCATTCAAAACAACGTCTGGGCGAGCAACTCCTCTCAAGCGATTTCGTACGACGCCAACAGCTTCACGATCACGCAGCAGACGGGCAACAACGACAACCAGGCAGCGCCGGTGTCGTTCCCGTCGATTTTCATCGGCTCGAACCACGGCCGCACCTCGCAGCTGAGCGGCTTGCCCAAGCAGGTCAGCACCATCGGCGGCATCCCGCTCAAGTGGTCGCACAACGGCGGCTCTGCCGGTGGCAACTACAACGCGGCCATCGACGTCTGGTTCAGCACCAGCTCCGCCGGCGATCCCGAAGAGCCCTCGGGAGGGTTCTTGATGGTCTGGCTGCACATGCCGAACAACGCCCGCCCGATCAGCGACAACGGCAACAGCAGCACCGGCCAGAGCGTGAACATCGCGGGCGTGAACTACGACATCTGGTACGGCCACCACCCCGATTTCGGCATCCCGTGCGTGTCCTACGTGAGCCAGGGTACGGTCGGCTCGGTCGACTTCGACCTCAAAGAGTTCTTCGACGACGCGATCGGTCGCAGCTACGTGAACAGCGGGTGGTACCTGACCAACGTCTTCGCGGGCTTCGAGATCTGGAGCGGCGGGGTCAACCTCTCGACGACCGAGTTCACGGTCGAGGTGAACTGAGGCCTGCACGGCGTTCGCCGCAGCGCGTCGGTGGCTGCGGCGGGCCGCGGTACGATGGCGCCGGCTTGCCGCCGAGACGCGCCCACACCTGACCCCGCCGCAGCCAAGAGCGCCAGCGGCCGCAGGAGCTGTCCCGCTCGATCGCTCTAATCTTCTTTGGTGCGGGGCCGTCTTGATAGAACGGCATGCTAAACGTCGGGCTTCCGCTGGCGCGCGCATCGGTCGAGCTGTGCTTCGAGCCGTCGGAGCGCTTCGTGGCCGAGATCGCCCGTTGGGTCACCGACTTCTGCCGCATGACGTTGGAAGATCTCGAGCTGGCCTCACGGCTGCACCTGGCGGTCTACGAGCTGGCGGAGAACCTGGTGAAGTACGGCTCCGGCCACACCGTGAGCGTCGATTTCGAGGTCTGCCGCTCCGAGCTCGGGGTGCTGCTCCGCCTGCGCACGAAGAACCGCAGCACGCCCGAGCGCCTGAACGAAGCCGTCGAGCTGCTCACCCGGATCCGCGCGGCCGAAGACCCCGTGGCGCTCTACGATCGGATGATCTTGGAGTCGGCGCCCCGAGAGGATCGCTCGGGCCTGGGTCTGGCGAGGATCCGCGCGGAAGGGGAGCTCGAGCTGGATTTCTCGCGCGACGGCGACGAGCTCAGCATCGTGGTGGAAACCCGAGTCACCCCCGGAGCCCGTCCATGATGGTGTCGCTGCCTGCCGTCACCAAGGACGGCTTCCGGCTCGAGGTCGTCGCTGGGGCGGGGCCAGCGGTGCGCTTCTCGGGCAGCGGCGACATGGAGGCGGTCGCCGACGTGAAGCGGTTCCTCAAGCTGCTCCACGCCGAGCTTTCGACGGCGAAGGCCGCGGAGGTGCGCGTGGACTTCGCCGAGCTCTACTTCATGAACTCGTCGTGTTTGAAGGCCTTCGTCACCTGGGTCCACGAAGTGGACACCCAGGGCAGGCCGTACGCGATCCGATTTTTGACCAATCCCCGTTTGCACTGGCAGCGCCGGAGCCTGGCCACCTTGCAGCGCCTCGCCCCCAAAGTGGTTGTCATCGAAGAAACTTGAAAGGCCCGGCGTCCCGGGCGAACGGGGAACCCTCTGACTCATCCCCTCATTTCCATCGGAGCTTTTCTTCCTTCGCGCCGCTCCATCCTGCAGTGCCACGCGACGGATTCGACGGCTACCCAACCGGCGCCCGGTCTCGCCGGACCTCTCTTGGGCTTTCGGTCTCCCTCGCAGATCGAGATCTGACCGTGCCAAAGACCGCTGAAGCGTTCCTGCCTCGGGGGCCCCCACCCCCTCGGCGGCAAGCGCAACATTTTCTGCTGTGATCCGCCGGAATTTGTCAGGGAGGCCCCGATTGCTGCGATCGCCTCCCCGTGGTTACCGCTGAGCGCTGCGCGTGCGCGTGCACCTTGCCAGCACGGGGGTTGTCGTTTGATCGTATGGATCCTCGCATTCCTTTCGACGCTGCCGATTTCGGAGGCCGATCGTGACGAGCCGGAGTGGCAGCGCCAGGCGCGCTTGAGCCTCGTCGCGCAGGCGGTGGATCAGGCGGCGGTTCGCCACGCCGGGGGCGAGGTCCGCCGCAGCGAGCTGGCCTGCGCCCTGCTCGCGGTGGGCTGGCGAGAGTCGCACTGGTCGGCCTACGTCGGGCAGGCGCGGTGCGAACAAGGGACGTGGAACTGCGACGTGGATCGGCGCACCGGTTTGCCCCGGGCGCGCACCTACTGGCAGCTTTGGCCGGCGGCGTGCCGACCGCTGGAGTCCGTTCCGCCTGGCTCCGACGCCGCGGTGATCGTCGGCGCGGCCTGCGCCGCGCGCTACCTGGCTGCCGGCAGGCGAGCGTGCGGTTCCTGGCAGGGCGCGTTCGGCTACTACGCGGGCAGGGGTTGTGAGTGGCCCGGCGGGGAGCGCCGCGCGCGGCTGATGCAGCGGATCGTCGCCGCGATGTGACCGCGCCCGGCGGCGGCGTCCGCCGCTTCTGATCGCAACGGAAACGGCGCCCCTGCGTGTCGGTGGCGACGCACGGGGCGTGGGGGCCGCGACACTCTCGGCGAGGCGCGCTCGCGCGAAACGGGCCGTTTTCCCGGGCCGCGGCAGCGTCGCCGCGGCGAGCACATCGCTTGCAGCTGGCGACCCGTCGCGCGCTCCGGCGCTCCCGTCCGTTCGAAGGAGGCTCATGAACCGTCACCTGCTGTTCTCGCTCTTGTGCTGCACCCTCACCTTGCTTGCTGGATCGGCCGCCGCCAGCGCCGCGCCTCCCGACGAGAAGACCCTCTCGCCCTATTTCTTCGTCGAAGACGCCGAGCCAGGCGTCGACGCGCTGCCCCTCAAGGGCACCAAGGTGGAGGTCGCCATCGTCGGGCCGATCGCCGATGTCCGCGTGACGCAGACCTACGAGAACACCGGAAAGAAGCCGATCAACGCGCGCTATGTGTTCCCCGCGTCGACCCGCGCCGCCGTGCACGGGCTCGAGATGACCGTCGGCGACCAGGTCATCCGAGCCAAGATCAAAGAGAAAGAAGCCGCGCGCCGCCAATACGACGCGGCCAAAGCCGCGGGAAAGAACGCGGCGCTGCTCGAGCAGGATCGCCCGAACGTCTTCACCATGCGCGTGGCCAACGTGATGCCGAAGCAGTCGATCGTGGTGAGCTTGCGCTATACGGAGCTTATCGTCCCGACCAGCGCCGTCTACGAGTTCGTGTTTCCGACGGTGGTGGGGCCGCGCTATTCGAACCGGCCCGCCGCGAAGCACAACGACTCGTTCGTTCAGACGCCCTACTTGCCCGAGGGGCGGCCTTCCCCGGCGCCTTTCGAGCTCACCGGGAGCTTGTCGACGCCGCTGCCGGTCAAGCAGGTCACCTCGCCATCGCACAGGCTGACGGAGCAGCGCCGCCACGACAAGCTGATCGACTTTTCGCTCCCCGACGCGGAGCGGCTGGCGGGCGACCGTGACTTCGTCCTGCGATACCGGCTCGCTGGCGACGCCGTCTCGACCGGGCTCAGCTTGTACGAAGCGAACGGCGAGCGCTTCTTCTTGCTCGCGGTCGAGCCGCCGGCGCGGGTGGCCGCCGAGCAGATGCCGCCGCGAGAAATCGTCTTCATCGTCGACGTCTCCGGCAGCATGCACGGGTTCCCGATCGAGACCGCCAAGCTCCTGATGAAGGGGCTCCTGGGCACGCTCCGGTCCCAGGACAAGTTCAACCTGCTGCTGTTCTCCGGGGCCTCGCAGCTCCTGTCTCCGCGCTCGCTGCCAGCGGACGCAGCCAACGTCTCGTCCGCGTTCGCGCTGCTCGACGCCGAGCAGGGCGGCGGCGGCACGGAGCTCTTGCCTGCGCTCGAGCGCGCGCTGAAGCTGTCGCCGGAGCCGGGGCTCTCCCGCACGTTCGTGGTCGTGACCGACGGCTACATCGACGCCGACAAGCAAGCGATCGACCTGGTCCGAAAGAAGCTCGGCCAGGCCAACGTCTTCGCCTTCGGCATCGGCAGCTCGGTCAACCGCTACTTGATCGAGGGCCTCGCCAAGGCGGGCCAAGGAGAGCCCTTCGTCGTGACCGAGCAGGCGCAGGCGGCGACCACCGCTCGGCGGTTCGGCGAGTACATCGGCGCCCCCGTGCTGACCGACGTGCGCGTCCGCTACGAAGGTTTCGGCGCCCACGACGTCGAGCCCCCGGCGATCGGGGACTTGTTCGCCGAGCGCCCGATCGTCGTGCAGGGCAAGTGGCGGGGGGCGCCCAAAGGCAAGATCCGCGTCACCGGTCGAGCCGGTGGTGGCGTCTACGACCACACCATCGACGTCGCAGCGGTCGCCACGCGCAGCCAGGACCGGGCGCTCGCCTATTTGTGGGCGCGCCAGCGCATCGCGGAGCGCTCCGACTTTGGGTTGGGGGAGCCGAGCCCGGCTGCCAAGGCCGAGGTGGTGCGACTCGGGCTGCGCTACAACCTGCTCACCGCCTACACGTCCTTCATCGCTGTCTCCGAGCGCGTCGTGAACCCTGCGAGCGGCGCCCGCGATGTCGCTCAGCCGTTGCCGCTGCCCCTCGGGGTCTCCGAGCTGGCGGTCGGGGGTGGCCTGCAGCACGCGCCGGAGCCGGAGCTGTGGCTGCTCGCCGGCCTGGTCGCGCTCGGGCTCGGCGCCGTCTCGGTTCGCCGGCGCCGGTGGGGGGCGGCATGACGTCCGAAGCCCTCGAGCGGACTGACCACGGTCCACGGCGACCCGCGGGGGTGCTCTCGACCCTGGTGTGGCTCGCGCTCGTGGCGACCCCCGCTGCGGCGGTGAAGCTCCGCTATGGGAACGCGCCCGTCGATGACTACGCCTTCATCCTGCGCCCCACCTGCGGCCTGGTGTCGCTCGTGAGCGGCGAGCGCTTCGCGCAGGTGAGCGGGTTGGGCTGGGTCTGCAAGGAGCTGGAGCTCGCCGTCGTGCCTGCCTGCGCGGGCATCAACTACCTGGTCGTCGTCTGGCTCACCTTCGGGCTGGGGCTCGGCGGCAAGCGGGTGGGACTTTCGCGCAGGCTCTGTTGGCTGCCGATCGCCGCCTTGGCAGCCTTCGGCCTGACGATCGCCGTCAATGCCGTGCGCATCGGCCTCTCGGTGCTGCTGCGCGACGTGTCCCTCTCCATCATTTCCGCGGAGCAGGCCCACCGGGTGCTGGGGGTCAGCGTCTACCTGGTCGCGCTGTGGGCCATCTACGAGGTCGCGCAGCACCTGCTGGAGCGGCAAGGGGGTGTCTTCTCAGCAGCAGCACCCGAGGCCGCCGTGCCGCTGCCACGGGGGGTGCGATGAAGCCCGGTGCGATCTGGATCCCGCTCGCGTGCTACCTCGGCGTCACGGTCGTGGTCCCGCTGCTCAACGGCCACCTCGGACGAGGTGCGAGCACGCACTTGCTGACCGTGGTGCTCACCGCATCGCTGCTGACGCTGCTCCGCATCGCCTTCGGTAGAGCGCGGCAGCGATGGCGAAGGTAGCACGGGCGCGCACATCGCCCATCGTCGCCCCCGCCGCGCTGGAGAACACCGATGGCTCGGCAGGGCGGAGTTTGCGGCGCAAGCCGTGGGTCGCGCTATGATTGACGATGGGTGCAACGGCTGGAGCTTCGGTACGACAACGTGACGGCCTTGATGACCGATCACGAGCAGAACTTGAGCCGGCGGCGCGCGTTCGTGGCCGGCGCCGCGCCGCTGCCCCCGCGCGCGCCCTGCGAGCTCGTCGTCGTCCATCCCAGGAGCGGCCGAGAGTTTAGCGTCCGCGCCGAGGCGGTGTGGGCCGACGGCGGCGGCGTCGGGCTCGAGCTCACCGGTTTGGACGCCGAGGTGAAGCAGTCGCTGGCCACGTTCGTCGCCGCCGACGCCGAGGGCTCCGTCCGAGCCTCGAACCCAACCGACGACGAAGACGGCGGCGCGCCGCAGCGCAACTTGTTCGACCGCGTTCGTGGCATGAACAGCCGAGAGCGCGACGAGCTGGCGCGGACGGGCAGCTTGCCCGAGCGGGTGGCGATCGAGCGGATCTACGGCGGGAGCGTCTGGGAGGGGCTCTTGCAAAACCCGCGCATCACGCCCGCCGAGCTCGCCCGGATCGCCAAGAACGGATCGCTGCCCAAGCCGCTGGTCGGCACGATTGTTCAAAATGCCGGCTGGCTCGGCTCGCCCGAGCTGCAGCGCGCGCTGTTGTCGAACCCGCGCTGCACGGGCGCGCACCTGGAGCGGGTGTTGCGCGCGCTGAAACCCGCGGACTTGAACCGGCTCGCGCAGCACTGCCCGTATCGTGCGGAGGTGCGCTCGGCCGTGCACCGGCTGGTCGCGCGCAAATGATTCAGGCCGTGGCCGGCAGCCAGCGGTGCCCGTTCCTGAGGTAGCGATCGACGCGGACGGTGTCGAAGCGGCCGGCCGCGAAGGCGCGCACCGTGATGGTCACCTGATCGTCGCCGAGCTCGATCAGGTTGTAGGCGTTCGGATCGCTGCGGAGCCGCGTGGAGGTGGTCGTCGTCGCCTGAGCGACCAGCATGCTCCGCTTGATAGTGGAGTGGTGGTGCACGACGTCGGCGCTGAAGGCATGGTGCAGGTGGCCAGCCAGGAGCAGCTCGACCCCGCACTCCTCCAGCGCCTCGAGCGCCCTCCGCGCGTGCCCGACGATGTTGGTGCGACCGGCGATCGGGAGCGGGATGAACGGGTGGTGGGTGACGACGATCTTCGTCCGCTTCGCGGACCCCGAGAAGCGGGCGCGGATGACGTCGAGCTGGCGGGATGAAATCCGGCCTTCGCGCAGCAGGTGCGCTCGCGCCGTGTTGACCCCGAGCACGGCGATCTCATCGTCGACGAACAGCGGCTCGGTCTCCGCCGCGATGTAGCGGCGGTAGGCGCCGAAGGGGTCCAGCAGCCGCTCGAGCGGACGGTGGAAGGGGGCGATGTCGTGGTTGCCGGGCACCATCAGCCGCGGCTCCGGCAGGCGGTCGAGGAAGTCCCGAGCTTGCGCGAACTGCCAGGGACGGGCCCGCTGGGTCAGGTCGCCGCTCACGACCACCAGATCGGCGCGCTGGCCGCGCACGTCGTCCAGGAGGCTCTGCACGACGGCCGGATCGGCCCGCCCGAAGTGCAGGTCCGAGAGGTGGGCCAACGTCCGCATCAAGGGACCGAGCCGGCGCGACGGAGCGTCAGGTAGAAAAAATCCCGAGTGGAAGGACGCCGCAGGTAGTCGTCCTCGTGAAACAGGAAGCCTTTCACCGCGCTCAACGCGACCAGGGTGCCGCCCTCCTCCGGGCGATACAGCACGAACTTGGGATAGGAGAAGTTGACGTCGAGCTGGGCGACGTGGTGCGCTCCCGCGTGCTGCATGCCCTTGGCCAGAGCGCGCGCCGTGGTCGAGTTGCTGATGCCGACGAACAGAACGCCCCCGTCGGCGCTGAGGCCGACCGCGGACCTTCGGATCACCGTGTCGCCGTCGATCGTGGCTCCCCAACCGGTCGACCCCTCGACGCGCAGGCCGTCGTGCAGCTCCCCGTCCGTCAGCATGCAGGGCGGCGTCTGCCGCCACCAGCTGAGCTCGTCCGACGCGCGGGCGAGCTCGGGCCAGGGCGCGATGGCCAGCGCCCCGCTCGAGCGGCGCGCCAGCGTGCAGCTGGTCGGCCGTGGCGGCAGCAGCACCCGGCCGTCCACCGCCATGCCATAGCGGCCGTGCTCGGCCTTGAAGCCGCCGTTGAAGGCGGCGACCAGGCGCTCCCGATGCTCGGGGCGGACGAGCCCGGTGCCCGCCTTGCCCGGACCCTTGGGCTCGACGCTGCCGGCGCTGGCGTGCAGCTCCAAGGTCGCGACGTCGATGGCGAACACGAACAGCTCGGCGTAGGCGCGCCGCGGGTCGGGGTGCAACATCGTGCGGTACAGGCCAGGCTCGGGGTGGGGCAGGCGCAAGGCAACGGGCGCCCACACGCCGTCTTCGGCGCTCGAGACGGCGGCGTGCATGGGGCCGACGTCCGCGGGGCGAAATGCAGGTGGAGCGGTCGTTGGGGCCTGTCCGAGCGGGGCGACCGGGAGGGGCGGCGCGCTCACTCGGGCGAGCTCCGCGGGCGTGGCTTCGCTCAGCGAGCGAGCGCGATCGTTGGCGAGGAGCAGGCGGACGCGATCCTCCGCGCCGGCGGCCGCCTGCTCCAGCAGAGCGACGGCGCGGACACCGAGCACGGCGCGCAGCCCATCGGCGACCAGAGGCCCGAACCACGGGAGCGTGCGCACCGCTATCCAGAGCGCGAGCACGCTGCCGGTGGCCACGACCGCGATCATCGACCATGGACGCGGGTGGGCGCGGCCTTGTGCCCGCGCCGCCCAACCTCCCGTGAGCGAGGTCCTGAAGCTCTGAAAAACGCCGACGCTGTCGCTGACGGTCCATAGGCGCATGGCCAAGCACTCCCGCGGCTCGACCACAGCAAAGCGCGTACCACGCGGGCGGGGGCGCGGCGTCAAAGCAAAAACGCCTCGAAGGTGGCGTGATGGGCGACGCCGCGTTCTGCCGACGCTGCAGCAGCGGGTGACAAATCTGCAGCAAGCTGTGGCACGACGGACTCACCGCGCCTTCAAGGGCGCCCGGGTCCCGACGGGAGCGTTCGATGGAGGGCGCCCGAGCGATCCCCGATGCGGCTCAGCGCCGGCGCGTGGTCTTCGCCTTGCGACGCGCGGAAGCTCGCGTGCCCGTCTTGCTGGCGGCGGTCTTCTTGCGGGTGCTGGCCGAGCTGCGCGGGGCCTTGCGGGTCGCCGCACGCTTCGCCCCCTTGGCGGGCGCCGGGCGTGTTTTGCTGGTCTTGCGCGCTGCTGCTTTGCTTCTTCCGGCGGCGGCGCGCTTGCCGGAGGGCGCCTTGCGCGGCGCCGCGGCGGCGCTGCGGCCGCGGGCCGGAGCGGTCTTTTTGGCGGGGCGGGCGGTGGCTTTGGCTTTGGCTTTGGCTTGGGTCGCGCGACCTCGGGGCGAGCTCGCCCGCTCGACGGGTCGGGCCGCCGGAGCGGGCTTGCGGGGCCGCGCGGTCGCCCGCCGACCGGTCGATGCGCGTGCGGCGGTGCCATCGTCGACGAAGTAATCTCGGACCTCGTGGACGGCTCGCACTCGGAGCAGCTCGCTCACGGCTTTGACGAACGTTTGAACGCGCGCCCGCACTTCTTCTTCGAGATCGATCATCGGACTCTGCTTACCACTTGCAGCGCGGCTTGGGTGCCCAATTCACGTGGCATCGGGCGAAACCGGGTGCGCCGCTCGCGAGCGAGCGATGGCTTCGGCGCGCCTGCGATGCGTCACGCGCGCCCGTGGCTTCTGCCGGTCGCGATCCCGCCAGCGATCAAGTGAGCCAAGCGGAGCGGCTCGGGGATGTTCCCGTGCAGCGTGGTCGCGTCCAAAAGCGCCCGTGCAGCGGCGCTCGTCAGCCCCACACGCTGTACCCAGACCGATCCCAGCCGTTCGATGGCGCCGGCGCGCTCGACCAGCCGCCATTTGCGCGCGCCGCCTGGAACGCGCGAAAACAGAGCGGCGCGGATGCGCTCCAAGTCGGGGAGCCGTCGCATCACGACCAGCACGGGCAGTGACAACGCTTGGTGCAGGCGATGCACGTCGACCACGTTGAACCCCGCCACCGCCACACCATCGAGCAAGATGGCGCGGATGTGGCCCACGAACCCGCCAGCCTTCACCAGGCGGATCATGCAGTCGGTCGAGTTGACGCCGTCGCGGCGCACCCACCCGCTCACCACGCCATCGAGCCGGGTCCTTGCACACACCGCGCCGACCAGGCGGATATCGCCGCGGTGCTCGCGCGCGAACGGCGCGTCGTCGAAGCCGATGACGTTGGTGATGGGTCGCGTCACCCTCGCGGCAGTGTACGCCGTGGTTGTCGAGCGGAAGGGGCGCCCGTCGGCTCCGAGAGCGTCGAATCACGCATCGAACGGTTCGGCTCGCCTGCCAGCGCGCCGCTGTCGCACTCCCGATCACCGAACCTTACAGCAAGCCGAGCGGGAATTCGGCCACCAGTCCTGGGCACCTCCCGGTCGCCGTGGTACCCTGAAGGTCGCTTCGGGGTGCTCGGAATGCTGCTAAACGCTGGCGATCTCATCGACGGAAAATATCAAATCGTACGCCTCATCGGTGAGGGAGGGATGGGAGCGGTGTACGAGGGGGTGAACACGCGCATCCATCGCCGGGTCGCCATCAAGGTGCTGCACGCCGGCGTGGCGCAAAACGCCGAAGCGGTGCAGCGCTTCGAGCGCGAGGCGCAAGCCGCGGGGCGCATCGGGTCCGAGCACATCGTGGAGGTGCTGGACCTGGGCAACTTGCCCGACGGCGATCGCTACATGGTGATGGAGTTCCTCGAGGGCGAGAGCCTGTCGGAGCGCATCCGTTCCCGCGGCGGCATGTCCCCGGGTGAGCTTTACCCGATCGCCGTGCAGATGCTGGACGCGCTCGCGGCAGCCCATCAAGCCGGCATCATCCACCGCGACCTCAAGCCGGACAACGTGTTCTTGCTGAACCAGCGCGGGGGGCGGGCGGATTTCGTCAAGCTCTTGGATTTCGGCATCTCGAAGTTCAGTCAGCTGAACAAGGACAGCGGTTTCAGCATGACGCGGACGGGGGCGGTCATGGGGACGCCGTACTACTTGGCCCCGGAGCAGGCGAAGGGCGCGAAGGACATCGATCGGCGGGTGGATCTGTACGCTGCCGGCGTCATCCTCTACGAGGCGTGCACGGGGCAGGTCCCCTTCAACGCGGACACGTTCAACGAGCTGCTGTTCAAGATCGTGCTCGAGAGCCCCCGCAAGCCGGAGGAGCTGGTGCCGTCGCTGGACCCGGCGTTCTCTGCGATCGTTCTGAAGGGAATGGCGCGCGAAGCGGCCGATCGCTACCCCTCGGCGGAGGCCTTCCGCGAGGCGCTCGAGCAGTGGGCCAGCAACGCCGGTCCGGGCGTGTTCGCGGC
>JAEZYZ010000068.1 GCA_023418705.1 Pseudomonadota bacterium
GCCCAGCAGCAGCGCGGCGAGCAGCCACGCTGGCGGCCGCCGCCGCCGCTGCCGCGGTCGCGCTCCGTCCAGAGCCTGCCACACGCGCCGCGCGCGCTCGGGGCAGACCTTGGTGGGCTCCACCTGCCGGAGCACGGCGATCGCCCGCTGCGTCTTCGCATCGGCGACGTCGGTGTCGATCAAGCGCCTCACGGCTCCTCCTCACGTTTCAGGCGATCGACGAGGGCGATGAAGTCGCGGCGGGCGTGGAACAGCCGCGTGTAGATCGTGGCAACGGGAACGCCCTCGAGGGCGGCGATCTCTTCGCCAGTGTAACCCTCGACCTCGAACAGAAAAAACGCGCGGCTGCGCTTGCCGCTCATCTTCGACAGGGCTTCTTGCAGCAGACGCTCGGCCTGCCGTTGCGCGAGCCGCTCTTCGGGGTTCGAGCCGGCGCCCATCAGGCGGTCTGGGTCGGAGCCGCGACGTTGCCAGACGCGACGAAACCAGGCGCGCCGACGGTAGTCGGACACGGTGAGGCGGGCGATCCGATAGATCCAACCGGGCAGATTACCCCCATCGAAATCCGGCAGGCGGCGTCGCACGACCAGGAACGTCTCCTGAGCGAGATCGTCCACGTCGGACGCCGGACAGCCGAACGCTCGAACCCAGCGACACACGTGGTGGAAATAAGCCGTGTAGATGGACTCGAAGGAGAGGTAATCGTCCGGATCGCCCTCCAGAAGCTCGCGCAGCTCCCCCGAGCGCCGAGCAAGCTCGTCGCCGCGCAGCGCCTTGTGCGGACGCTCGGGCGGCCCGGATGCTTGCTCCGGAGGCTCCACCGCTGCCAGCACGCTCGACGACCGCACGACGCATTATGGGTGCTTTCGCCGGGATCCTTCAATTGCCGCCGCGATCTTCCACGACGTCGTCGAAAAACAGCTCGATGCCCACACCGGCGCCGAGCCACAGCCAGGGCGTTCGGGCCAGCGCGGGGGATGGCTCGACGGCCAGCTCGTAGCGCCGGAAGAACGCGCTGGCGTCGAGCGCGATCACGGCGGCGAGCCGCTCGCTCGGCCACCACCGCCCCACGACGCCCGCCGTGAGGCCGGGGTTGAAGCGCCAGGCGGTCTCCGCATTTGGAACCCCGACGCCACGCACCCGCCAGAGCTCGAAGACCGCGCCCAGTCGGGGGCCGAGCTCGAGCCGATGCTGCCGCCAGGCCCAGCCGGCCGCGACCGTCAGCGGCCAGCGCGTGAGGTCGAAGCTGTGGCGTTCGCCGAGCGCACCCTCGGCCGAAGCAGCGACGGGGCTGACGAGCCCGAGCGTCGCTGCCCCAAACCAAGGCCCGCTGCGCACCAGGGGTCCCAGACGGCCCCCAATGCCCAGGCCACCGTCCGCTGGCGAGAGTTCGGTCGAAATGCTGGCGGTCCACCCGAAGATCGCGCGTTCGGGGACCTCGGAAGGTGCGGTCGGCGCTGGCGGTGGGGGTTGCGACTTGCGCCGCGGCGTCTCCGGGAGGTTCAACGCGATGAAGACGGCGGCGACGCGCGCGCGCTCGAGACAATCGCGCCGTTCGTCGAGCACCTGGCGAGCGCTGCCCCCGACCTCGATCCGATACTCGGCGCCGGCGTCGTGGATGCGCGCCGAAATCGCCAGCGGTTCGGGCGAGGTGGTGATGCGGTCCCCTCCGATCAGCGGCTCGAGCTGCTCGCGCACCAGGCTCTGGCTGGGGCAGCTCGAGCCCTCCGCGTGCAGGCGCACCAGGCTCTCGGCCTCGGCCGTTCGAGCGCTCGCCGCCAGGCTCGCCCAAAGGAGCCAGCGGCGCACCCGCGCTCGCAGGCCAGAGCACCAATCCGCCTGCACGAGCTCGTGGCCATGGCTCGGCGATCTGGATGGGCCCGCTCGCTGCGACGGACGAGGTGCGCAGAGCTCGTCCGTCGCGCTGGCCAAGCGGGTGTCTGCCGAGGTCACGCGGCGGCAAGCTTGTCGATACGAGCCGAGCCGCGTCAAGCGGTCGAGCTGGCTTTCGCGCCGTCAGTAGCCGAACGCCAGGGCGGCCGCGAGCTTCGGCGGCCGGCTGCCGCGACCTCGCGCCTCGGGCCGCTGGCGGCGGGAGTAAGCGTCGAGCTGCCGCGTCATCGCCTCGAAGGCGTCCCGGGTCGCCACGAAGAAGCTGTCGTGCGCCTCGTCGAGCCCCGTCTCGCGGCTGACCACCAGCTCCTCACCCGGAACGTTGACGGTCACGCAGACGCGAAAGACCCGGCCCTTGCCGTTGCGGCGACGTGGCGACTCCACCACCACGTGGCACGCCGTGATGCGGTGGCAAACGCGATCGAGCTTCTTCGCGCGCCGCCGGATGTGCTGCTCGAGCGCCGGGGTCAGCGGCATGTCTCGAAAGGTGATCTGAAGGGATCTCTGCATGGCTGCTGTGGCCTCCTTTCTGGTCGCTCGATCCATGCGCTCGGTCGAGCCCGCCGTTATCGGAGCGTTCCGACGTAGCGAAGCCACCGAACGAGCCGGGCATGGTCGGCGTCTGATCCTCGGTGCTTTCTCCGAGGGAGGACGTGGTCCTCGGACCACACACAAGCACCCGGCATGCCAGGGGACAGGCGCGCGGATTTGGCGGAAATCGCCAGGATCTGCCGCCGTGTTGGCGAAAACTTTACGTTCGCCGCTCCGGAGGGCGCAGCTCCTGCGAGCGTTCTTCGAGCGCTGCCAGCGCCCGGCTGCCGGTGTCGCTTCAAGGCGACGGCTGCGCTTCCGCGCGCCGCGCCAACAGCCGGTTCACCTGAGCCACCGTGATCGCGGTCATATGGACCACCGAGTCGACGCTGGCTCCTTGCTGCAGCACGTTCACGGGCTTGGCCATGCCGAGGACGATCGGGCCCACCACGTCCGCGCCGCCGGTGACGGCGAGCAGCTTGTACGCGGCGTTGCCCGCGTCCAGGTTCGGGAAGATGAGGACGTTCGCCGAGCCGCGGAGCGCGCTGAACGGGTAGGGGGTGCGCGCTTCGACGTCGAGCGCCACGTTCGCTTGCATCTCACCGTCGACCATGAGGTCGGGGCGCCGCTGTTTGATCATGGCGGTCGCAGCGGCGACCTTGAGCGACTCCGGGTGCGGCGCGTCGCCGAAGTTGGAGAAGCTCAACATGGCCACCCTCGGCACGATGCCCAGGTCGTGCACGAGATCTGCCGCCAGGATCGCGGTCTCGGCGAGCGTCTCGGCGTCGGGGCTGATGTTGATGGTCGTGTCGGCCAAGAACTTCACGTCGCTCTTGGTGACGACCATGTACATCCCGGCCGCGCGGTGGACCCCCTCCCGCACGCCCACGATCTGCAGCGCCGGTCGGATGGTGGCCGGATAGTCCTGCTGCATGCCCGCCACGAGGCCGTCGGCGTCGCCGAGCCGCACCATCATCAGCCCGAACGCGGTGCGGGTGCGGCGCAGGGTCTTGAGCGCGTCGTGCCGGGTCACGCCCTTGCGCTGGCGAAGCTCCCAGTAGGCCTGCACGTAGGCGTCGAGCTTTTCGCTGCGGCGCGGGTCCACGATCTCCGCCCCCGAAAGATCGAGGCCGAGCTGTTCGGCGTGCAGCTTGATGGCCACCGGTGGGCCGAGGAGCACCGGGCGCGCGATGCCGGCGTCCAGCACGCGCTGGGCCGCGCGCAGGACGTTGTCCTGCTCGCTCTCGGGAAAGACGATGCGGCGCGGCTCCGCTTTCGCCGACTCCGTGATGCTCCACAGCACCCGGCGGGTCGGCGAAATGGTGCGGTAGAGCCGCTCGCCGTACTCCTCGACATCGATCGTCTCCCGGGCGACGCCGCTCTCCATCGCCGCCCGCGCGACCGCCGGCGCGACCCAGTAGAGGACGCGGTTGTCGAAGGGCTTCGGGATGATGTAGTTCTTCCCGAAGCGCATGCGCTGCCGGCCATAGGCACGCAGGACGTCGTCGGGGACGTCGCGGCGGGCCAAGGTGGCCAGCGCCTCGGCGGCGGCGACCTTCATCGCTTCGGTGATCTGCGTGGCGCGCACGTCGAGCGCGCCGCGGAAGATGTACGGAAAGCCGAGGACGTTGTTGACCTGGTTCGGGTGGTCGCTGCGGCCGGTGGCGATCACGGCATCGGGCCGTATCTCGACGGCCTCGGCGTACGCGATCTCGGGGTCCGGGTTGGCGAGCGCGAAGATGATCGGCTTCGGCGCCATACTGCGCAGCATGTCGGCGGTCACGATGCCGCCGGTGGACAGCCCCACCATGACGTCCGCGTCGGCCATCACGTCCGCGAGGCTGGTGCGCGGATCGGAGCGCGGGCGGGCGAAGGGTCGGCGGTACTCGTCGATGTCCTGGCGGTCCGCTCGGACCAAGCCGGTGGCATCGAACATGGTAATGTTTTCAGAGCGCACACCGACGCGCACGAACATCTCCATGCAGGCCGTGGCCGCCGCCCCCGCGCCGATGCACGTCACCTTGAGCGCCTCGAGGTCCTTGCTCTGCAGCTCCGCCGCGTTGCGCAGGGCCGCGGTCGAAATGATCGCCGTCCCGTGCTGGTCGTCGTGAAACACGGGGATGTTCATGCTGCGCTTGAGCGCGCGCTCGATCGAAAAACAATCGGGGGAGCGGATGTCCTCGAGGTTGATGCCGGCGAAGGTGGGCTCCAGGGACCGCACGATCTCGACGAAACGGGCGGGGTCCTTCTCGTCGATTTCGAGATCGAACACGTCGATGTCGGCGAACCGCTTGAACAGCACCCCCTTGCCCTCCATGACGGGCTTGGCCGCCCGCGGCCCGATATCGCCGAGCCCCAGCACGGCGGTGCCATTGGTGATGACGGCCACCAGGTTGCGCCGCGCCGTGTACAGATCGACCCGGTCGGCGTCCTCCGCGATCTCTCGGCACGGCTCGGCCACTCCAGGCGAATAGGCCAGGGACAGATCGAGCTGGGAGTTGACCGGCTTGGTCGGAACGACCTCGATCTTTCCAGGGCGGCCTTGGAGGTGATAGCGGAGCGCGTCGTCGCGGCGACTCATGCCGCCATGCTACACCAGGCGCCCGGAGGCAATACACGCCCGGGCAGTTGCGGAGCGCGCGGCGATGCTGCAAATTGGTGAGCACCATGCGGTGGCTAAAGCGTCTCGGGGGGACCCTGCTGGTGTTACTGGCGCCCGCCCCCGCCGTGTCGCAGAACGGCCCGGACGCCGGTCCCGACGCCGGGGCCTCGCCCCTGCCGGCCTGCATCGCGGTCACGACCGAGGCGCGCTACGGCGCGGTCGGCTACGATCATATCGTGAGCCTGCACAACGGCTGCGATCGCAAGGCCGCGTGCGTGGTCACTACCGACGTGAACCCGATCGCCATCACGGTGGAGCTCGCGCCAGGCGCGCGTGAGGACGTGGTGACATTTCGCGGGTCCCCGGCGCGGGTCTTCACGGCCAAGGTGAGCTGTCAGCTGGAGGCCTCCGCCGCACGCCGGAGGGGCTGAGCCATGAGCGCGGGCGGGAGCGGGCTCGTGCCGAGCCGCACCGTGCTATAAGGCCGCCCGTGGTGGTCGACGCTTTTCGCAGCAATGGCGAGCGAGTCGCGGCAGAGCTCGAGCGTTCGTCGCTGCGAGCGGTCCGCGTCAGCTTCGAGGATTTGAACGCGACGTTCTTCAAGCGCGCGCTGCGAGCTCCGGCGTTCGAGCTCGTCGACGCCGAGAGTCGTTTGGGGCGCTGGGTGCACGCGCAGCGGACGATCGAGCTGTCGCGGCATTTGCTGGCGGCCCACGGCTGGGGCGTCCTGGTCGAAGTGCTGAAGCACGAGATGGCGCATCAGTTCGTGGATGAGGTGCTCGGGATCCGAGACGAGCCGGCGCACGGCCCTGCGTTCCGCCAGGTGTGCGCGGAGCGGGGGTTCGATGCCCGCGCCGCGGGCGTGCCCGCCTCCCAGCTCGGCGCCCACACGGCGGAATCGAAGATCCTGGAGCGCGTGGCGCGTCTGCTCGCCCTCGCGGAGAGCCCCAACGTCCACGAGGCGCAAGCCGCCATGAACGCGGCCCAACGCCTGATGCTGAAGCACAACATCGAGTCGATCGGGGCGCACGCGCGGCACGGCTACACCTTTCGCCACTTGGGGCGGGCCAGCGGACGCGTCCAGGAGAGCCAGCGCCTGCTCGCGCTCATCCTCGGCGAGCACTTCTTCGTGCAGGCGATCTGGGTCCCGGTGTGGCGCCCGCTGGAGGGCAAGCGCGGCAGCGTGCTGGAGGTGTGTGGCGCGCTGGAGAACGTCGAGATGGCCGAGTACGTGCATTCGTTCCTTGCGCACACGGCCGAACGGCTGTGGATCGAGCACAAACGGAGCCACCGGATCCGCAGCAACGCCGATCGCCGTACCTTCGTGAGCGGTGTGATGTCCGGGTTCAAAGACCGGCTCGACTCCGAGCGCCGCGCCAACGCGCGCCAGGGCCTGGTCTGGGTCGGCGACGCCGCGCTCGACACCTATTTCCGGGCGCGCCATCCACACGTCCGCTGGACCCGCTACACCGGCTCGCGAAAATCCGAGGCCTACGTCCACGGCCGAGAGGCCGGGAAGCAGATCGTCCTACATCGGGGCATTCGGCAGGGAGCCTCCGATCGCACGCCGCTCTTGCCGGCGCGCGGCGGCCGCAGCGACGCGACGCCGTGAGGAGCACCGGCGCTTCGACGAAGCGTGCTCGACGCTGCTGTCAATGCGCTGCAAAATGCGGGGCGTGCAACGACCCTCCGCGATCGGAACCCCGGCGGCATGAGCGAAGCCGAGCGCCAGCGGCGTGTGGCCGATGATGCCGCCGATCCCGAAGCGTCCGGAGTTTCTCCGAAGGGCGGGCACGCAGCCGACGAGGGGCTAGAGGATCCGCACCGCTCGGCGCTGGCGACGGGCGCGACCCAGCTGTCCGTCGCGGCGACCACGCCGCCGGTCAGCGACGTCGCCTCGGCGCTGACGGCGGAGCCGCCGCTCGGCCCGGACGATGGTGGGGAGAGGCTGGTCGGGCGCGTCTTGGCGGGACGCTACCGCATCGAACGGATGCTGGGCGCCGGCGGTATGGGCACCGTGTACCGAGCGCGGCACGTGCACATGCGCAAGACGGTGGCGGTCAAGGTCCTGCACCGAGAGATGACCCACCTGCCGGAGGTGGTCGCACGCTTCGAGCGCGAGGCGGTGGCCGCCGCCAACATCGAGCACCCGAACGTCGCTGCGGCGACCGACTTCGGGCGCCTGGAGAACGACTCCTTCTACCTGGTCCTCGAGTACATCGAAGGCCAGAGCTTGACCGAGCGGCTCGACCGCGAAGGCGTGTTCCCGCCGCCGCTCGCGCTGCACATCGTTCGGCAGATCGCCGATGCGTTGGCGACGGCGCACGCGGCCGGCGTCGTTCATCGCGACCTGAAGCCCGACAACGTGATGCTGGTCGAGCGCGATGGGGATCCCGGCTTCGTCAAGGTCCTTGACTTTGGCATCGCCAAGGTCGACATGACCGGCGGCGATCAGCAGGCGCTCACCAAGCTCGGCAGCATCTTTGGAACGCCGGATTACATGGCGCCGGAGCAAGCTGCGGGCCGAGCGGTGGACGGCCGGGCCGATCTCTACGCTCTGGGGATCATGCTCTACCAGATGTTGGTCGGGAGAACGCCGTTTCAGGACGACGATATGGTCGTCGTCCTGACCCGACAGCTGACGGCGCCGCCCGAGCCGCTGCCGGACGACATCGATCCGGCCCTGCAGGCGATCGTGGCGCGCCTGCTCGCCAAATCGCCCGACGACCGATTTCAATCCCCCGAGGAGCTGCTCGTGGCGATCGACCAGTGGTTCGCCGAAGCGGGGGCGATCGAAGCGGACGCCGTCGATCGGACCGCACCCGGCGCCTCAACCGGTGTGCGGCAGGTCGCGACCCGGATCCGATCGATCGCCGGCGGCAGCCTGCGCTGGCTCACCGAGCGCGTTTCGGCGGTGGTACCGCTCCGAAAGGTCCAGGTCGCGGGCCGCGCGCTGCCGCTCCGGGCCGTCGTGGCGACGGCGGCCGTGCTCGCGATCGCGGCGGGCGTCGCCGCTTTGAGCTTGGGCGACGGCTCCGCGGCGACCCAACCGGCGTTGATCACCGCGATCGGGGAGGGGCTCGGCTTGGACGCGCAGCATCGCGAGCGCCTCCGCAAGGCCGAAGCTGGCGACGCAAAGGCCATCGCCGAGTTGCTCGAGCGCCCCGACTCCAGCCGTTCGCCCGAAGAGTGGCTCGCGCTGGCGAAGGGGCACTCGAAGCTGGGAAATTTCGGCCCTGCCGTCGCGGCCTACGGGAGGGCATTGGAGGCCAATCCCTCGGTGGCGGAGCAGCCCGAGGTCCTGAGCCATTTGCGGCAGGCAGCCGTGGACCCGAAGAGCTTCGAAAGCGCCCTCACCCTGGCGGCGCGGTTGGGCTTCGGGGGGATCGACTTGATCTACGACGTGGCCGGCGACAAATCGCCGGCGGCCAAGCCGAGCGCCGACCTCGCCGAGAAACTGCTCGCCGACCCGGCGATCGCGAACAAGGCCAGCCCGGCGCTGCGGCTCGTGCTCGACTTGCGCGGCGCCAAGGGGTGCAACGCCTACAAGAAGCTGCTGCCCCAGGCGGTGGAGCACGCCGACACGCGCGCGCTGTCGAGGCTGACGCGCCTGCGCACCCGCCGCGGCTGCGGCTTCTTGGGGCTCGGGGACTGCTACTCGTGCCTGCGCTCGGGCGGCCTGCTCGAGCAGGCGATCGCGAAGGCGCAAGGCACGAAAGCGCCCGAGTTTGCCGCGCCCCCCGCCAAGCCGCAGCAGACGACGAAGCCCGCAGGCCCGGCCGCGAAGTGAAGCGTCGGGCGTGTCGGGCGACGACGTTTCGGCTATCGTCCGGCGATGGACGATCTCGCCGCTGAGATGAATCGGCAGGGCTCCGGACTGGTCGCGGCCCTGGGGCTCGAGTTCGTCACCGCCTCGGCGACGGAGGTCGTGGCCGAGCTCGCGGTGGCCCCCCACCATCATCAAGTGCACGGGCTGGTGCACGGCGGCGTGCACTGCGCCGTGGTGGAGACGGTCTGTTCGGTGGGGGCGATGGCCGAGGCGCGGCGTCGCGGCCAGACGGTCGTGGGGGTCGAGAACCACACCTCCTTCTTGAGGCCCGTCCGTGAAGGACGCCTGCGAGCCGTAGCCCGTCCGCTCGCGGCAGGTCGTCGCATGCAGCTCTGGGAAGCGAGCATCTCCGACGAGCAAGGACGCCTGGTCGCCACCGGACGCGTCCGGCTGTTTTGTATCGATCCCGAGGGCCAGGAGCTCCCCGTGCGCGCGCGCGCTCCCGAGTGACACCGGTCCAGCCAAAAGCGCGCCCCCGCCTCCGGGGAACGAGCTTGGGATGCACGCGGGCTTGTCGCGCCGGGGCATCGAGGGCTTGGCGCTTGGCTTGAGGTTCTCAGTGCTTCAGGGCCTCTTCAGGATCACGGATCCGGGAGCCTGCCTTGGCGAGCTCGATGGGACCGCGCCGGCGCGGTTCGGCGGCGCCTTGCCGTGTCGGCGATCCATGTGCGCTCGACCAAAGGCCTGCTCGGCCGCCAAGAGATTGTGCGAGCCGCATCGAAGCTCGAGGTTTGCCACCGGGTTCCGTCCGCCGAAGGCATGCGCCTTGCGAGGTCGGGCGTTTCCTGCACGCCGACGATTCGGCCGCATTGACTCGCTGGGTAGACGCTCGCAAGAAGCTGCTCCGCGAAGGCAAGATTTGGCAGCCAAGCTCATCGACGGTCTCGCCCACCTGCGGCGCCAAGTGCCGAACACAGGCCCAGGTACCAAGACCAAGCGCCAGCGGCTCGACAACATCATTCTCCACTTTGGTGAACATGCCGACCACATGCGCTACGATCGCTTTCGGAAAGATGGGCTTGGACATCGGCACGGGAGCCGTCGATGGGTGCCGTCCGCAACGTCAACGTCATCGCCATGCGCCTGGACGGTCCCGGAATGCGCTGGGGGCGCGAACGCTCCGAGCTCGTCCTCCAGCTGCGCTGCATCTTGGTCGGCGGCCAATGGAATGACTTCGTCGACTATCTCGCGCGAGGAACGCCACGCTGCGGGCTCAACCGATCGCGGTTTCGCTCCATGCGGCAGCGGCTTGAAAAGCAGGATCTGCACCCGAATGGGGTTTGGGCTCATCCGAGCGAGCGCCGCGATTTCGCCCTCCG
>JAEZYZ010000081.1 GCA_023418705.1 Pseudomonadota bacterium
TAGGCGTAGAGGGTCGCGCAAGCGCGGGCGCGATGGATGCCCCGCTCTTCCACCTCCCCGAGGTGCGCGAGCAGGTCGGCGAGGGTGACGTTGGAGCGCGCCGTGAGCCGACGCACGGCAGCGTGAAGATCGTCATTGGACAGAGAGCTCAACGAGAATCCCATGAGATCCTTATACACCCTGGATTTCATGCCCTGAGGATGCGTGCTGTCGAGCTCGCGGCCACGCTGACAATCTCGCGAGTCGAATGGCTCACGAAAAGCCACTACAGCCGCCGCTGGGCGGGCAAGCAGCGCTCTTCGGACAGCGGCGCCGATCCAGCGGGCGCTCTGGCAGCGAATCGTGTCAAGCTCAATCGACCTCAATCGACGTCGATCGACATGGATGGGTGAAGGTCTGCGCTACGCGCTTCGGCTAGTGCAGACCGTGCGCCACCTCTTCGCCCGCTGCCCCAAGGATCACCGATGCCCAGCTACAATCCGACCCTGCTCCCGGAGCCAATCCGGTCGCCAGAGCTGCGCGGAAAACAGAGAACGTCTAGAGCGCCGAGCGGTGAGCATAGGAGAGGCTATCCCGCTGCATCGGGGCCCTCACCCCGAGGGGGCGCCGATGCAGCGGGATCTCCGGTCTGGCAAACAGCCCGGCGCTCTAGGGCAACGCCCGGTTGATCTCGCCGAGCGAGCTGCGCTGCCGGCCGTCGGCGTCGAAGTTGTCCGGAGAAAGCCAGCGGCGAAAGTTCGCCGCGATGGATGGCCACTCGTGATCGAGGAGCGAGAACCAATGGGTGTCCCGATTGCGCCCCTTCACGACCTTATGCTGATAGAACGTGCCTTCGTAGCTGAAGCCGAGCCGGCCCGCGGCCCGCTGAGAATCTTCGTTGCGAGCGTGGCACTTCCACTCGCAGCGGCGGTACCCAAGGCCCTCCATCGCGTAGTTGAGCAGCAGATAGAACGCCTCGGTCGTCGCGCGGGTGTTCTGCGCTCGGGTGCTGATGTTGAGATGGCCAAGCTCGATGCTGCCGTGCTCGGGGCGCACTTCCATCAGGGCCGCCATCCCTTCCGTCCTGCCCGATGACGAGGGACGCACGGCGAAGAACAAGGGATCGTCGGCGGGCGCGATCTGCTCCAACCACTGGGCGAAGAGGTCGAAGGTCGCGAAGGGCCCGTAAGGCAGATAACGCCAGACCCGTTCGCGGTCGGGGTCTCCGTGGAGCAACGGATAGAGGTCGGCCGCGTCGCGAGCCGGATTGAGCGGCTCGACCGTCACCCAGTGTCCCTGCAGGGTGGAGGGGGCGGGTTTCGGCCGCGGCAGCGGCGCGAGGATCGCGTCGTCTCGAAGCTCGCGTCGACGGGTGTGCAGCAGGGGCGGGGCCATGAGCAGATGGAGGCGGAGCCTACCGCAGGTCCGACACCGAGCGCAGCCAGCCCCAAGCAGGAGCGCCCCCCACTCCCCCCGCACGTGCCGCTGGGCCTCCGCTCTCCGGTCGAGCGGCGTCGCTCCCGGTCAAGCAGCGTCGCTCTCCGGTCGAGCGGCGTCGCTCCCGGTCGAGCGGCGTCGCTCCCGGTCGAAGCGGCGTCGCTGGGGTCGAGAGGCCCGCGGGCGTCGCAAATTTGCCGCATTGACCTCGCCAGGGTCGGGCTTACCTCGGTAGTAGGAGGATCTCGCCATGCGACGCATTCCCTTGTTCTTCGTGTTGGCGGCCGCGGCGGCGGCGGGCTGTGAGCGGACGGAGCGCGCCATCGAAGAGGAGGCGGCCGAACCGGCGCGGGAGCCGCCACCAGGGGAAGCGGACGAACGGAGCCCGCAGAGCGGCCGGGACGTGGGAGGTGGCGCCCGTGAGGTCGGCCGCACGCTCGGCGAAGCGGCCGTCGACGTGAAGCAGGGGGCGAAGCGCGCGGGGCGCGAAATCAAAGAGGGAGCGACCGAGGCGGGGCGCGACATCAAAGAGGGAGCGAGCGAGGCGGTGCGCACGCTCGACGAGGTCGGTGAAGATCTCGAGCAGGGCTTTCAAGAGGGCGTCCGCGAAGGCGAGCAGGACGGCCCGCGCGAGTAGCGCCCTCCCGCACGCGTGCTGGCGCCGAGCAGCGACGCGCCAGCGCCAGGACGCAAGAGGACGGACACAAAAGAAAAGCGCGGACCCGAGAAGGTCCGCGCTTTCGAGTGTCCGGACGCGAGCTCAGTCGCGCGACGCCAAGAACAGGCGCAGCACGTACCAGAACATCAGCGCGACCGAGGCGAACAGCTGCAGGGCGGCGCCGACGTAGCGGTCCTCCGGGTAGTGGTGCAGCACGTTCGACGTGTCGTACAGGATCGCCGCGCCGGCCAGGCCCACCATCGCCACGCTGAAGAACGTGCCGAGCTGGAAGCCGAACACCACGCCAGCGACGATGAGCACCATCGCGACGATGAACGCCCAGCGCAGGATGCCACCGAGGAAGGAGAAATCCTTGCGCGTCTTGAAGACGACCGCGGTCAGCCCCGCGAACCCGAGGATGGTCACGAGCGCCGCGCTCTGGATGGCCCCAGGGGCGAACGCGTTCGCGATGTAGAGGAGCGGGACGAAGATGATGGCCTCGGCCAGCACGAACCCGCCGAGCGCCGCGTACTGAGCGGCCGACGACCTGGCGGTGTGCGCCACGTGGGTGCCGACCCAGCTCGCGATCATGAAGCCGCCCAGAACGAACAGCCAGTTTCGCCCGAGCGACATCGCGATCGCCTGGGCGACGCCCGTTTGGAACAGGACCACCTCGATGAGCGCGAACAGCACGATCGCGCCGAACAGGTGGTTATAGGTCCTGACGATGAACTGGGCCCGTGTGTCGACGGTCGCCCTAGCGACGGCGGCATAGCCGGGAGCCTGATAACTCATTGCGAATCACCCTCCATCAACGGATGCATGTCTTGAGCGGGACACTTCGTGGCGACCCTCGGCAGAGATGCCAAGGATTCGAGTCAGAGTAGAAAACCAGCACGACAGTAGCACGGCCAATCTGCAGACGCCGCTCCCTGCGCACAAGTGCGCGGGTTCCCGCCGCTTTCTGACAGTTCCGCCGACCCCCGGTCCGGGACGCTCGCGCGCTGGCCGCCCTCCTCTCGCCCGTTGACAGGGCGGAGGGCCCCATGGTCGAAAGGCTTCGGGCATGGCGCAGGCGCTCGTATCCGTCGATCCGTTCGGACACTCCGAGGAGGGCGGCGGCACCGGGCTGCGGGCGGCGCCAAGCGCCGAGGCATGCTCGCCGGAGGCCCGGCGGTTCGCCCGCGCGCTCGGCGTGAGCGTGACGGCGGCGGACCTGCTGCTCCGCCGTGGTCTTGGCGCCGTCGACGAAGCGCGTCGCTTCCTCGAGCCCAAGCTGGCACACCTCACGGCACCCGACGGCATGGTCGACCGCGTGGTGGCGGCGCGGCGGCTTGCCAAGGCCGTGCGCGACCACGAGCGGGTCTGCGTGTTCGGCGACTACGACTGCGACGGGATCACCGCCGCCGCCATCCTGACCGACGTGCTGCGGACGCTCGGAGGCGACGTCGTGTCGCTGATCGCCAGCCGCTTCGAAGGGGGGTACGGCGTGTCTCCCGAGGCGGTCGACCGGATCGTGGCCTCTGGGGCGAAGTTGTTGGTGACCTGCGACTGTGGCTCGTCCGATCACCCGACCTTGGCCGAGGTCGTCGCTCGCGGCATCGACGTGATCGTCATCGACCATCACCTGGTGCCCGCCGAGCCGTTGCCGGCGATGGCTTTCCTCAACCCTCACCGCCCCGACTGCGGGTTTCCGTACAAGGGCCTGGCGTCGTGTGGGCTCGCCTTTTCGGTGGCGGCCGCGCTGCGCCGTGAGCTCGACGTCGCGCTCGATCTGCGGGGCCTGCTCGATCTGGTGGCGATCGGCACCATCGCGGACGTCGCGCCGCTCGACGGGGACAACCGCGCGCTGGTGCGGGCCGGGCTGCGCCAGCTCGAGCGGTCGCAGCGACCTGGGGTGGTGGCGCTGCTCGAGGCGTGCGAGCTCGGGTCCGGGGTCGCGCTCAGCGCGCGCGACGTGGCGTTCCGGATCGCGCCCCGCATCAACGCGCCGGGGCGCCTCGGGTCGGCGGAGCTGTCGCTCGAGCTCTTGCTGAGCCGCACCGTCGAGCAGGCTCGCGAGCTCGCCGAGGCGGTCGAGCGTGCCTCCGAAGAGCGCCGCGCGCTGCAACAGAACATGCTCGCCGAGGCGCTGGAGGAGATCGAGCAGCAGGGCTACGCCGCTCGCCCGGCCATCGTGCTTGGGCGGCCCGGCTGGAATCACGGCATCGTCGGCATCGTCGCCGGGCGCCTTGCCGACCGTTTCGCCAAGCCCGCGATCGTGGTCGGGTTCGACGGGGCTCGCGGCCGGGGGTCGGTGCGTGGCCCGGCGGGAGCGCGGCTGCACGACGCGCTGCGGGGCTGCTCCGAGGTGCTGTTGCGGTTTGGCGGGCATCAGGCGGCCGCCGGGGTGGAGGTCGAGCTTGGGCGGCTGGAGGAGCTGCGGCAGCGCTTCGAGCGGGCGTGCGAGCGTGCTCCTCTGGGCGCTCCCGTCGAGCGCCCGCCCGTCACGTTGCTCGACCCGGAGGACGATCTGCTGCAGGTGGTCAAGGATCTCCGCGCGTTCGAGCCCTGCGGGGAGCAGAACCCTGCGCCGAAGCTCGGCGTGCAGGCGAAGGTTGCGCTGTCGCGCGAGGTGCGCGGCGGTCACCTGAAGCTCGAGCTGGAGCTGCCGGGCGGGCGCCGCCTGTCCGCGTTCGGGCCCTCCTTGGGCGGCCGGGCGGCGTCGCTGGGACAGGAAGTGCTCGTGATCGGCCAGCTCCGGCCCGATCGTTGGCGAGGCGGCGACGCGGTCGAGCTCGGGGTGGAACAGATCGTCTGATGTGGGGGTTTTGGGAGCTTTCGAGGCGAGCCGCGTGACGTCCGAGGTTTTGATCCGCTTCAGCGGAGTGAAAAAAGCATTCGGGCCGAAGATCGTCTACTCGGGCCTGGACCTGGAGGTGCGACGTGGCGAGGCGCTGACCATCCTTGGGGGCTCGGGGGTGGGCAAGAGTGTGATGCTCAAGATGCTCATCGGGCTGCTGCGACCCGACCGGGGCAGCATCGTCTTCGACGGCGAAGAGGTGACCGAGATGGGCGAGCAGCGCCTGAGCCGCGTGCGGCAGCGGATCGCGATGCTGTTTCAGAGCGGCGCCCTGTTCGACTCCGTCACCGTCGGGGAGAACGTCGCGTATGCCCTCGAGGAGCACTTTCGCTACAAGATGACGCGGGCGGAAATCCGCGAGCGAGTGGCCTGGGCGCTCGGGTTGGTGGACCTGCCCGGCATCGAGGCGATGCGCCCGAGCGACCTCTCCGGCGGCATGCGCAAGCGGGTCGGGCTCGCGCGTGCGATCGCCGTCCAGCCGGAGGTGGTGCTGTACGACGAACCCACCACGGGCCTCGATCCGATCAACACGGCGCGGGTGAACCACCTCATCACGGGCCTCAAGTCGAAGCTCAGCATCACGAGCATCGTCGTGACCCACGACATGAAGAGCGCCTTCGCCATCAGTGATCGACTCGCGATGGTGCACAGCGGTCGCATCATCCAGACCGGTACGGTGGCCGAGTTTCAGTCCTCCTCGGACCCGCGGGTGTCGGACTTCATCGAGGGGCGCGCCCCGGTCAAAGAGGACGTGGAGACCTTGCTCAACGCCTGAGCCGGGCGCCCCGGGGGGCGTTCGGGTCGAGCGCGCGGAGCCCGAGGGTCTGGCCGACGGGTGCTTTTTCCTTGGCAAAGTCATCGTCCCTGCTCCAAGGCCGCACGTCTGGCGACAACCCCTCACCGGCCCGTGGCCGAGCGGCGGCCGGCCGGTTCCCCCGGGGGGAGGCCGGCACGGCTGGGGCCACAGGCTGGCGCGCAGGCGGCCGAACAACGCCCCCGAAGGGCGGCTCGGGGCGTGACGTGGGCGCCGGGATGAGTAAGGATCGACAGGACTAACTCATGCTGTCTTCGCGGGAGATAAAGGTCGGCGCGTTCGTCTTCTTGGGCCTGTTGGTGATTGGCGTCATCATTTTCATGATCGGGCAGGAGCGCCAGCTTTTCAAAACCAAGAACGAGTACAAGGCGGTGTTCGAGAACGTCGGCGGCTTGCGGCGTGGATCCACGGTGCAAATGGGCGGCGTGGATGTCGGGAGCGTCGGCAACGTCGCCTACTCGTCCGACCCGAAGGACGACCGCATCTACGTGACCTTTCACGTGGTGGACGACGAGTCGCGACGCATCCGGCGCGACAGCGTGGCGACGATCGAAGGCAAAGGCCTGCTCGGGGACAAGATGATCGTCATCACACCGGGCAGCGCGAACGTCGAGCGCGTGCCCCCTGGAGGCGTCGTCAAGACCAAGCCGCCGCAAGACTTCGGCGAGATGTTGAAGCAGGTCGGCAACGTGAGCGCCAAGGCCGAGGCGATCATGGAGAACCTCGAGCGGACCACGCAGACGTTTGCCGACGAGAAGTTCAATCAGGACGTCAAATCGGGGATGGAGTCGCTGTCGAACGTGCTGCGCTCGATGGACGAGGGCAAAGGCTACGTTCCGAAGCTGCTCCACGACGAGGCGGAAGCGGAGCGGCTCTCGCGCACCATCCAGAACCTCGAGCGCGCCACGGCGGAGCTCAATCAGACGCTGCGAGGAGTCAACGACATCGTCGCGCGGGTTCAAAAGGGCCCCGGCTTCGTCCACGACGTCGTCTACGGTGAGGGGCCGAGCAAGACCATCGAGCAGTTCGGGGGCGCGGCGGAGGAGGTGCGGATCGCGCTCAAGGGCATCCGCGAGGGCAGCGGTATGGCTCGCGGCCTGCTCTACGGCGACGATCAGGGGTCGGGCGAGGTGATGGCCAACCTGAACGACGTCAGCCGCGACTTGAAGGAGATCGTGGCGGGCGTGCGCGCCGGCAAAGGGACGATCGGCGCGCTGCTGGTCGATCCCAGCGTTTACGAGGATCTCAAGCTGCTGCTCGGCAACGTGGAGCGGAACAAAACCTTGCGCGCCCTGGTTCGGTACTCCATCAAACGTGACGAGCAAAGCGCGCCCAGCGTCGAGGTCGCCGATCCGGCGCCCATCCAGGCAACCCCCGCCGCTGGCAAGGCGTCCGGGAGCGTGTCCGCCGGTGAAGCGCTGCGCGACTGAGGTCTCGTCGAGCGTCGTGATCCGCCGGCTCGAGGGCCGTATCCTGGCGGAGCTCGCCCGGGGCGGCGCTGCCGCAGGGCGCGCCCGCACGCTCGGGCCACGCCGGGCGTTTCCAGGGCGGCCGAAAAAGAAACCCACATTATACTGGTCGTTCCCATGCGTATTCTCGAGCGTCTCGGTCGAGCCGTAGCTGTTCTGGGCGTCTTCGCCCTGGCGTCCTATTTCGCGCTGCGATTCGGGACCGGCGGGCTCTGGAAGGGCCTCGAGGCGGCGCACGCCGTCACCGCGACGGGCCAGAAGCCCGCGCCCTACGACCTGACGCAGCTGGTCGCCGTCAACGAGACGCTCAAGACCGTGCGCGACAAGTACGTCGAGCCGAACCGCGTGAGCCCGCGCCAGATGTTCTTGAGCGCGCTCAACCAGGTGCAGAAAGAGGTCGCGCAGGTCATCGTTTTGCACGAGGAGAAGGCGCCCACCGTGAAGGTGCGCGTGGACGTCGCGGAGCGGGACTTTCGCGTCGACAACGTGCAGGGCCCGTGGGATGTCGCCGCGCGCTTGCGCGAGGTGTTCGCGTTTTTGCAGGCGAACCTGAAGGGGACCGAGGTCGACCTGCGCGACGTCGAGTACGCCGCCTGCAACGGCATGCTGCGCACGCTCGATCCACACAGCGTGTTCATGAGCCCGGAGGCGTACCGGGAGATGAACCTGTCGACGTCGGGCCACTTCGGCGGACTTGGCATCGTGATCTCCATCCGTGACCAGATGCTCACCGTGATGCGACCGATGCCGGAAACACCGGCGGGGCGCGCCGGCCTGAAGCGGTTGGACCGCATCACCAAGATCAACAACGAGTCGACCCTCAACATGCCGCTCGACGACGCCGTGAAACGGCTGCGCGGCAGGCCCGGCTCCAAGGTGGTGATCTGGGTGCACCGCGAGGGCCCGGAGGGGTGGACGGGGTCGCGGCCGTTCGAGCTGGTGCGCGAGGAGATCCGCATCCGCTCGGTGGAGGGCCGGTCG
Source organism: Pseudomonadota bacterium (assembly GCA_023418705.1). GTDB lineage: Bacteria > Myxococcota_A > Polyangia > Polyangiales > Polyangiaceae > JAEZYZ01. The sequence continues at coordinate 8,181 of JAEZYZ010000081.1, forward strand.
CTCTCCCAAGGCGTCGGCTACGTCCGCATCAAGCAGTTCCAGAGCACGACCGCCGATGAGCTCGACCAGGCGCTCGATCAGCTGCACAAGGGGGAACGCCTGCGCGCGCTGGTGCTCGATCTGCGCGGCAACCCCGGCGGTCTGCTCGATCAGGCCGCCAAGGTCGCCGACAAGTTCCTCGAAGACGGGGTGATCGTGTCCACCGTCGGCATGAGCGAGGGACGGGAAGAGAAGCGAGCCGTCCGGCGCAACACCGAGCCGCCCTACCCGATCGTCGTCTTGACCAATGGCTCGTCGGCCAGCGCCAGCGAGATCGTCGCCGGTGCGCTCAAGAACCACGACCGCGCCGTGGTCGTCGGTCAGACAACGTTCGGCAAAGGCACGGTGCAGCTGGTGTTCCCGCGCATCACGCCGGACGGTGCCGCTCTGAAGCTCACCATCGCGCAGTACCTGACCCCCGGTGACGTGTCGATCCAGGGCGTCGGTGTGACGCCGGACGTCGAGCTCGACCCGATGACGGCCGACCTGCTCGAGATGGATCTGTTCCGCTCGGAGGAACAGTTCCGCGAGCGCGACCTCAGCAAGAGCTTGACCAGCAACGGCAAGCGCAACACCGATCGGCCGTTTTTCACGCTGCGCTACAACCTGCCGGAGAAAGAGCGCGCCGAGATCCGCGAGCGCGGCGGCGACCTCGACGACGAGTTCCAGCTGGACTTCCCGATCGCGTTCGCTCGCGACCTGTCCGCCAAGCTGCCCGCCGGCAAGCGCTCCGATCAGCTGCGTGGCGTCAAGGCGTTCCTCGACGCCACCCAGGAGCGGCAGATGCAGGCGGTGGCCGCCGATCTTTCCAAGCTCGGGTTCGACTGGAGCCGGCCACCCAAGGACGCAAAGAACGGTCCGGAGTCCAAGGACTACGAGGTCCGGGTCGAGACCGATCGCAAGCAGGACACGGTGACCGCGGGCCAGCCCATGTTGCTGAAGGTCACGGTCAAGAACAACGGCAAGGCGCCGATTTATCGGCTGCGCGCCGTGACCAAGAGCGACGGCGGGTACTACGACGAGAAGGAGCTGATCTTCGGGCGCGTCGACCCCGGGCAGTCGCGGACCGCGACGGCGCCGCTCGGTTGGTGCGACATCGAGGGCAGGCGGCTCGGCTCGACGCGACCGCTGCCGGAGGACGCCAAGCGCACCTGCAAGCTGCCGATGGACGCCGACACTCGGCAGGACGTGGTCAAGCTGCGCTTCCACGCCGAAGGCGGCGAGCCGCCCGCGGACGCCCTGTTTCACCCGACGGTGCAGAGCCTGCCCCGCCCGGTCTTCGCCTACACCTATCAGATCGTCGACAACCGCCCGGGCAACGGCGACGGACAGCTGTCGCGGGGCGAGGGCGCGACCGTCTACATGACGGTCAAGAACGTGGGCAAGGGGCGGTCGTACGAGACCCAGGCCAACCTGCGCAACCTCACGGGCGACGGGCTGCTGCTGCACGCCGGACGCTTCGACGTTTCGGACATGCAACCGGGCGACGTGCGGCAGGTGGCGTTCACCTTCGACGTGCTCGAAGGCCTGCGGGAGAACGCGGCCAAGGTCGAGGTCAGCGTGGTGGATCGCGATTTGCGCGCGGTCTCGAGTGAGAAGGTGACGATCCCGATCACCCGCACGGGGCTCCTCATCAACAAGGCCGCGGGCAAGGTGAGCACCGGGGTGTCCGCCCCGGTGCGCGGGCAGCCGGCCGCGGCCGCGCCGGTGGTCGGCGAGGTGAAGAAGGGCTCGGTGGTCGACCGGCTCGGTACCTACGGCGAGTTCACGAAGGTGTCGCTCGGGCAAGACCGCTTCGGGTTCGTCGAGACCAAGCTCGTGCAGGAGGCGAACCGGCCGGTGAAGGTGGACTACGTCCCGTTGCTCAGCCATTCGCCGCCGGTGCTCGAGGTGGTCCCGGGACAGCTGGCGACCCGCGACGGCAAGGTGCGCGTCCAGGGGGTCGCCACCGACGGCGACCGCGTGCTCGACGCCTACATCTTCGTCGGGACGAACAAGGTGTTTTACCAATCGAACCGCAACGGCTCCGATCCCAAGCGCCTGCCGTTCGAGTTCGAGGCCCACCTCAAGCCCGGCATGAACGTGATCTCGGTGGTCGCGCGCGAGAGCGAGGACACCGCGACCCGGCACACCATCGTCGTGCGGCGGGACGGCCCGAACGGCGAGCCCCTGCCGACGCCGAAGAGCGAGCTGTTCGGCGCCGACTGGGAGTTCTCCGCGCCCGGGGAGTGAGTCAAATTCGCGGCCCCCGCCCTGGCGGCTATTGACGTTGGGGCGGTCACGCCCGCCAAATGCGGGCGGCCATGATTCGCTTCCACGTCAACATCGATCACGTCGCCACCGTCCGCAACGCTCGCGGCACCCGCTATCCGGATCCCGTCCTCGCGGCGGGCCTGTGCGAAGCCGCCGGCGCCGACGGCATCACGGCCCACCTGCGTGAAGATCGCCGCCATATCCGCGACGACGACATCGAAGCGTTGCGCCGCAAGGTGACGACGCTGTTGAACCTCGAGATGGCCGCGACGCCGGAGATGCTCGCGGTGGCCCAGCGGGTGCGCCCCGACGTGGTCACGCTGGTCCCCGAGCGTCGACAGGAGCGCACCACCGAAGGCGGGCTCGACGTGGTCGGCAGCGCTGCGGTCGAGAGCGTGGCCAAGGGTTGCCGCGACGCGGGGATCAAGCTGAGCCTGTTCATCGAACCCGAGGCCGAGCAGATCCGGCGAAGCCACGCCATCGGCGCCCGCCAGGTCGAGTTTCACACCGGGGAGTACAGCCTGGCGTCGTCGGTCGCCGGCCAGCAGGCGTGCCTCGCTCGGCTCCGGGAGGGCGCGGCGCTGGCCCACGCCCTCGGGCTCGAGGTGGCGGCCGGGCACGGGCTCACGCGTGAGAACGTCATCGCCGTCGCCGCCATCCCGGAGGTCGAGGAGCTGAACATCGGCCACGCCGTGATCGCGGACGCGGTGTTCTACGGCCTCGACTGGGCCGTGCGCGAGTTTCGCGCCGCGATCGAAGCGGGCTTGCGAAGGCGCGAGGAGACGCGGACGTGATCCCGGTCCTGTCGCGCGACCAGGTGCGCGCGCTCGACGCCCACGCCACGGCGACGTGCGCGGTGCCGAGCTTGCTCCTGATGGAGAACGCGGGCCGGGGGGCGGCGGAGATCATCCGCCGAAGGCTCGGCGCGTCGCGCGGCGCCGTGATCGTGTGCGGTCCCGGCAACAACGGTGGGGACGGCTTCGTCGTGGCGCGCCGGCTGCTCACGATCGGGCACGCGGCGACGGTCGCGCTGTGCATCAACCCCGACCGGTTGAAGGGCGACGCGCGCGTGAACCACCTGGCCTGGCTCGGCGTGGGCGGTCGCGTCGTGGACGTGAGCGACGGATCGCTCTTGAACGCGCTGGACGCGTTGTTGGCCGAGAGCGATCTGATCGTCGACGCCTTGCTCGGTACCGGAGTGGATCGCCCGGTGACGGGCCACTTCGCGGAGGTGATCGAGCGGATGAACCGGGCGCCGGTCGCCCGCGTCGCGCTCGACGTCCCCTCCGGCCTCGACGCGGACACGGGCGCCGTCCTCGGGGTCGCGGTGCGCGCCGAGCGGACGATCACCTTCGCGCACCCGAAGCTCGGCCTGCTGACCTCGAGCGGCGCCAACCATGCGGGTGAGCTGCACGTCGCCGACATCGGGGTGCCGGCGGCGCTGAGCGCGGTCGTCGGTGAGGCGGCCGAGCTCATCGAGTCGCGCGACGTTGCGGGGTGGATCGCGCCAAGGCCGCCGGCCACTCACAAGGGCACGGCGGGGCGCGTGCTCGCGGTGGCCGGTTCGCCGGGCAAGACCGGGGCGGCGCTGCTCGTGGCGCGGGGCGCGCTCCGGGCCGGCGCCGGCCTGGTGACGATCGGCAGCAGCCAGCGCGCGGTCGACGCGCTCGACCGGCGCGTCCTCGAGGAGATGACCGCGTGCATCGACGCCGATCGACCCGAAGCGTCGCTGGACGACCTGCTCGCGAAGGTCGACGTGGTGGCGATCGGGCCCGGGCTCGGCCAGGACGCCTGGGCGGGGCGCGTCATCGATCACGTGGTGCTGCGGTGGCCGGGGACCAAGGTCGTGGATGCGGACGCCATCAGCCACTTTCGAGATCGAGGCGCAGCGCTAGCCAAGGCTTCGGGTCGGTTGGTGCTCACGCCGCACCCGGCCGAGCTCGCACGGCTGCTCGGCGGCTCGGCTCAGGACGTCGAGGTGGACCGCTTCGGAGCGCTGGAGCGGGCCGTGCACCTGACGGGGGCCGTCGTCGTCCTGAAAGGGCGCCACACGTTGATTGGCGCGCCGGGCCACTTGCCGATCGTCAACGCCAGCGGCTGTCCGGCTTTGGCGACGGCCGGCGCAGGGGACGTGTTGTCTGGGATCACGGCGGCGTTGTGCTGTCACCTGGAGCCGCGCCGGGCCGCGGCTGCGGCGGTCCACCTGCACGGCTTGTCCGCGGGGCGGTGGCAGGCGCGCACCCGGGGAGACCGTGGGCTGATGGCGCACGAGGTGGCAGATGGCGTGGTGGACGCGCTTGCCGAGCTGTCAGCGGCTCCGGACGTGCTGACAAGTTGACACGGGAGGGTGCGTCCCGCGACCCGCGCCAAGGCGGTGTTTCTTGCGGAATGGCGGCTCGCGGGAGCTGGCATGCGGCTTGCATAGCGTGTTGGCGCCGGAGGACGCATGCCCCACCCAGCGACGTCACGCAGCTCTGAACCACCGCCGCCGCGCTCCGGGCCGCGCAAGCGCTTGGAAAGCGGCGTCTTCGATGTCAGCGCGATCGAGCGGGCGCACAGCCCACCGTTCGCGCAGCAGATCCTCGAGTTTTTGCCAGCGCTCGGACGGCGCGCGCGACAACTCTGCGGCAGCCGCTCGGAGGCCGACGACTTGCTGCAGGACACGGTGGAGCGGGCGCTGCGGTTCGAGACCAGCTTCCGTCCGGGCACCAACCTGAAGGCGTGGCTCCATCAGGTTTTGTTCAGCGTCTTCATGACGCGGCGCCGGCGAGCGGGCCGCGAGCGGCGGGCGCTCGAGGCGCTCCGGGTGGACCCTTGTTCCTGGCCGCGCAGTGAGCGGCTGGTCGAGAGCTCGCTGCTGTCGCCGCGGGTGCGGCAGGCGCTCTCGAACCTCCCGCCGCAGTTCGCAGCTACCGTGCAGCTGGTCGATGTCGAGCACCGCTCCTACAAACACGCGGCCGAAGCGCTGGGCGTCCCGGTCGGGACGGTGATGAGCCGGCTGTTTCGCGGCCGCAAGCTGCTCGCCGAGCAGCTCAAGGACGTGATGCACGAAGCCGCCTGATCGGCGGCGCCGTGCCGCCCAGTCAGGGCTCTTCCAGGATTTCGACGGTACCGGTCAGCAGCGCTTGCAGCTGGCCGGTGGCGCCGCGCACCATGAGCCTGCCGCTGTCGTCGATGCCGCAGGCGACGCCGTCGACGCCGTCGACGCGCACGGCGCGGCCCGCCAGCGCGTCGAACTCGCGCAGCTCGTCGAGCAGACCGCGCAGTCCCCCGATCTCGTAGGCGCCGAGCCGCCGCTCGAGCTCGGCCAGCACGTCCGCGAGCAAGCCTTCGCGATCCAGGTCGACGGCCCCGAGCAGCGACAGCGACGTGGCCCGAGGCGCCTGCGCTTCGTCGAAGCGCTGCCGAGCGACGTTGACGCCGATGCCCACCACGACCGCGCCCAGCTCCCCCGCCTGGATCTGACTCTCGACCAGCACGCCCGACAGCTTGCGCCCGGCGGCGACCACGTCGTTGGGCCACTTGACCAAGGTGGGCCCCGGGACCCTGCTGGCCGCCGCGGCGCGGACCGAGAGCCCCGCCACGAGCGACAAACCGCTCGCCTGATCCGCTCGAAGGCTCGGCCGCAGGAGCAACGAAAATGTCAGGTCGTCGCCCGGCTCGGAGTGCCAGGAGCGACCGCGCCGGCCCCGCCCGCGGGTCTGCTGCTCCGCCACGAAGCAAGCGCCGTGGGGAGCTCCGGCGCGCGCGGCGGCGAGCGCGTCGTCGTTGGTGGACGTCGTCTCCAGTTGGTAGGCGAGGGGCGACCCAAGGCGCAGCCGAGCGGCGGCGATTCGTTCGCGGGCCGCCGCTGGATCGAACCTTCGGCGGGCAGCGCTCTCGGTCGCGTTCATGGCGGCGCGAGCCGCTCGAGGTCGAGCGAGATGTCGGCGGCGGGCGCCGAGTGCGTGAGCGCCCCGACGCTGATGAGGTCCACGCCGGCGCGAGCGAGCTCTCCCACGCGATCGAGGCCGATGCTGCCGCTCACCTCGACCAAGGCGCGGCCGCGGGCGCGCGCGACGGCCTCGGCGATCTGCTCCGGGGCGAAGTTGTCGAGCATGACCACGTCGGCGCCGGCCGCGAGCGCCTGATCGAGCGCGTCGAGCGACTCCACCTCGATCTCGATGCGCGTCACGTGCGGCGCGCGCGCTCGGGCGCTGGCGATGGCGGGCGCGATGCCGCCGGCGGCTTCGATGTGGTTGTCTTTGATCAAGACGCCGCTCCCCAGATCGTTTCGGTGATTGTGCCCGCCGCCGGTCCTCACCGCGTAGCGCTCCAGGGCTCTGAGCCCCGGCGTGGTCTTGCGCGTGTCGACGATGCGGGCGGTGGTGTCTGGCGGAAGCGCGTCGACGTAGCGGCGCGTGAGCGTGGCGACACCGCTCATCCGCTGGGCGAAATTCAGCGCGGTGCGCTCGGCCATCAAGATGGAGCGCGCCGATCCTTCGACCGCCCAGAGCGCCGTCCCCGGAGCGACGCGCGCTCCCTCCTCGACCAACGCCTCCACCCGCAGTCCCGGATCGACGAGGTAAAACACCTTGGCGAAGACGTCAGCGCCGCACACCAGGAGGTCGGCCTTGGCCACCGCCTTGGCGATCGCGCGGCAGCTAGCGTCTACCGTGGCCATCGTCGTGAGATCGCCAGCGTGCAAGTCTTCCAACAGCGCCTGTTCGACGCGCGCCTCGATGAGAGCTCCCAAGATCATGAGCGCTCGGGAGCCTCGCTCGGAGGCGGTCCAGACGGCAAGCCTTCAAAATGTTCGGGCCGCGCTCGAGCCGGGAGGGGGCGCTGGATCGGCGGGCCCCGGGGCTTTGCGGGGAGCGACCGTAGATCGCCAGGACGATCGAGGACGGGCGGCGCGGCCGAGCTACGAGCGAGCCGGTCGACATCCCGGGGCCTCACCCATGCAGCCCGTAGCTTCGCCCGAGAAAGGACGAGAACAGGTTGCACGCGGCGTGGAAGGCGAGGGGGGCGCCGATGCCGCCGCTCTTGGCGCGCAGCCAGCCGAAGACGAGCGACGGGAAAAACACCGCCAGGCGGTTCGGGTGGATCTCGGTGACCACGTGCCCGAAAGCGAAGAGCGCGCTCGCCACGACCAAGCCGGGCCCGATGGTCGCGCCGAGCACCCGCCAGCGCGGTGGCCAGGCGTCGTCGAGGGCGGTCTGCAGATAGCCCCGATAGAAGGCCTCCTCGGGCAACGCGATCACGAGCACCTGCCCGAGCACGTCATCGGCGAGCGATGCCGGGGGTGACGGCAAGAACGGTTGAACGGGTCGCCACCACCACAGATAACCCAGCCAAAAGAAGGGGAAGATGAGCGCCGCCGCCAGGGTCGCCCAACCGAGGGCCCGGCCGGCATCCCGCATCAAGCGCGCGGGTGCGATCGGCTCCGGATCGAGCAAGCCGCCGAGGCTGAGCCCGTAGCGACGTGCCGCGTCAGCGTCGTCGCCGCGCAGCGCCAGCGCATAGGTGGCGACAAGGAACGCCATGCCGACGCCGGTGGCCGCGTAGTCGGCCGGAAGGGCGTAGGACAAAACGGCGACGCCTGCCGTCGTGAGCAGCGCTAGCCTTACCGGCTGCTGCCAGCTCGAAGCCCGGTCCGTCGAAGAATGCCGCATCACGCATTGGCTACTACACCCGAGCTTACCCCGGCCGTCCAAGCGAATGCAGTTCGGTGGGATTTTTCCAGCCGATCGCGGCAAGCCCAAGGGCGACAAGCGCCCTCGCGGGACAGAGCGGCATAGGATAAGGTTCCGCCTGCAGAATGTGAGCCCTCGTGCAGCATGGCCCGCAAAGATCCAGGGCCCGCACGTTGTCGGAGGTTTTATGCTCGAACCGATTCAGCCCAGCGCCGTTGTCCCCCCACGCCCGCCGCCCACACCGATCGAGCGCGTCGACCTCGCCAAGTGGCCGCCGGACGACGACGATATGCCGGCTGGGGCGCCGCCCGGTGGGGGCTTCCCAGGCGGGGGCGGCGGCTTCGATCCGGGGGGCGGCGACTTCAAGAAGGGGCGCTTCAACCCGGTCGTCATCCTGGTTGGCGTGGTGGCCGCGATCGGCCTCGTGCTGTTTTTGACGATCGGCTTCAAGCAAGACGCCGAGCGGCTGACGGTCGAGCAAGCGGAGGAGCAAAAGAAGGCGATTTTCATCCTGCCGAAGGACGAACAATTGCCCAAGTGGCGCGAGTGGTCGGTCACCGATCGCAGCGACGAGCTGCGCGCCGAAGCGCTGAAGCAGCTCGCGTGGGCCAAGGATCCGGCCGGCGTCGACGCGGCGATCGCCGCGCTCAAGGCGCAGTCGGAGCCCGTGCAGGCGATGGCGGCGGTCGCGCTGGCCGAGTACGGGTCGCCCGCCGCGGACAAGGCGCGCGGGCCGCTGCTCGAGGCGTTGAAGACGGCGGGTCCCGGCGCCAAGCCGCAGATGGCGTGGGCGCTGGTGGTTTTGGGGGAGTCGCAGGCGTTCGAGCAGGTCATGCAGCTGTACCGCCTCGGGCACCTGTCGCAGGTGCAGCGGCTCGGCGGCGGCATCGCCTTCGATCCGGAGCGGATCGTCAAGCTCGTGAGCCTCGACAAGCTCGCCACCATGGCGGGCGACGAGAGCCCGGCCGTGCGCCAGCTGGTCGCGACGGTGCTGTCCCGCAACGCCGAGCCGAAGTTCACCGACACCTTGATCAAGCTGGTTCAGGATCCGGACGCCGAGATCGCACAGCAGGCGGCGCCGGGCCTCGGCAAGATCGGCGACGAACGCGCGGTCGGGCCGCTGATCGAAGCGCTGAAGAAAGCCGACAAGGACAACCGAAAGAAGTTTCTCCACTCGCTCCGCGACGGCATCGGCACCGCCGGTCTGATGCTGGCGCTCGACACCGTCGACGAGGACGTGAAGCGCGGCTGGTATCAGACCAAGCAGATCTTCGACATGGTCCGCGAGCTCTCCGACCCGCGCGGCGGAGACGTGCTGCTGAAGTACATCAACCAAAACCCGCACATCCACTGGCAGACCGAGGCCGCCTTCGCGATGGCAGAGATCGGCGACGTGCGCGCCGTGCCCACGCTGGCCAAGCGGCTGCGCATGGACCCGCTCAAGATCTACAGCGATCAGTACGACCACGAGATGCTGCTCAAGCGCGACGACAACGAGCGCGTGATTTCGGCCCGGCACATCGCCGATCTCGCCGTCCTGCATCCCGACAAGGTCGAAGACATCGCGGTCCAGGCGGAGGACGCGGTGATGTTCTGGGTGCACGAGCTGCCGTCGCCGCACGCCAACGGCCTGCGCGCGCTGGCGGCGATGAACTCGACCAAGGACATCGAGGCGCTCCGCAAGTGGTCGAACCCCGACGTCCCGCTGCCGAAGGAAGGCCAGCAGCCGCCGATGCCGGAAGAGTGGGTGATCGCGCAGAGCGCGCTGCGTTACGTCGGCTGGTTGAAGGACGAGCCGTCGAAGAACGTGCTGCTCAAGGCGCTCACGCTGCGGCCGGCCGAGCTGGACGTGACGATGGAGGGCCTGATGCAGGGCGGCGTGGCGATCCTCGGCATGGCGCTGCGCGCCGTGGGCGTGGGCGCAGCCGACGGCCTGTCGCAATGGCGGGACCCGGCCGCGTTCAAGCCGCTGCTCAAGTACGTGGAAGAGAAGATGAACAACGAGCAGTCGCGCATGAGCGCGTGCGCGGCGCTCGCCTGGGTGGCCAAGGACGAGGACATGCTCGAGGTGGCCAAGAAGATCCAGGAGTACGACGGCCTCGAGAAGTCCGATCAGTTCATCCGGGCCTGCTTGCTGGAGACGTTGATCACCCGGCCGGTGCCGGGCACCTCGTCGGCCCTCATCACCCTGATGAAGCCGGAGACCGCCATCGAGACGCGCCACCAGCTGGCTCGCGCCATCGGCAAGGCGGGCTTCGAGCAAGAGATCGAGACCAAGCTGTTCGAGCTGATGAAGGACGACGCCATGATGAACGACGCCGCGCTGGCGCTCGTGCTCGGTGGCACCCCGGAGACGGCCGCTCGCGCGGTGGCGCTCTACGCCGAGAAAGACAAGGCGGCGCTCGAGGAGCTGCAGGACCTCTGGTACCGGAGCTTCGGCTACTGGTCGAACGAGGATCTGGAAAAGGGGCGCATCGCCAAATGGGTGGACAACGCGGTGGCCATCTCCCGCGTCGAGATCCGTCAGACGCCCCAGGAGTGGGCGACGGCGCTGTTGATGCGGCAGTTCGACAACCTCGACTTCGACAACGGCCCGCACTCTTTCACCCGCGTCGTGCTGCGCTACCGGCTGTGGAACGCCGCCAAGAGCGAGGACAAAGAGAAGCGTGAAGGCGCGATCCGCACGCTGCTGTTCATGAAGGAGCAGGGCGTGCTGCTGGCGCTGCGCGACGAGCAGGGCGCCACCGGAGAGCTGGCGAGCGCCGCCTATCACACGCTGATGAACCCGAAGGTCATCACCGGCGTGAAGATGCCCGAGGAAGAGCAAGCCAAGAACGAGTAGGAGGGCCGCCTCGGTCGGCCAAGGGGCCGCAGGAAAGGCTCACGCCTGAGCGTCGTTGTTGACACGGTGGGGGTCGCTCGCCAAATTCATACAGTCAGCCTGGGGAGGCCCCATGGGGCCGCTGGGGGTTCGCCCCCACCCCGGGCTTCCAGCTCTTCCCTGAGTTCCGTGTACCTGCTCTATGCGGACGCGTCCGGAACTCCGGACATGACGGATCACTCGACCGAGTACGTCTTGGTCGGGCTCGCCCTGCCCGAGAGCTTGTGGAATGAGTTCGCGGGCGCCATCAACGCGCTGAAGGAGCGTTATGGGCTTCTACACACCAACGGAGAGCTTCACGCAAAGGACTTCTGCGTAACGATTGCCGAACAACGCAAGATCGAGAACTTCGAGGCTTTGTCTTGGGAGGAACGTCGCCACGAGGTTCAGGCGATGCGTGGCGCGTTGCGGGGGCAGTTGACCGGGAAGAAGAAGGCTCAGAAGCTCACGTACCATCGCAATACGGAACCCTTCATCCACCTTTCGCGTCGGGAACGCAGCCAGCTCTTGATCGACGTGCTCGACCTCGTGGGAAACTTTCGAAAGCTTCGGCTCTTTGGGGAATGCATTCGCAAGTCGGACGGCAAGGCAGACATCGTGGCTCAAGCCTTCGAGCAAGTCGTCTCGCGTTTCGATAGCTTTCTCGATCGGATAAACGCCCGAGCTGGCCGCGAGTACGGGCGGACTCAGGGGGGCCAATCGAGGACGTTTGGAAGGCCAAGCGTACGTTCATAAGGGCTTGCTGATCATGGACCAAGAGCCTAGCCGTGAAGACGGCTACCGACGAATGCTGAACTCTTTTCGAGACCACGGTCATCCGTGGGGCAACCTGAGGCACGTCATCGAAGCCCCGTTCTTTGTTGAGAGCTCGCTTGCACCAGCGATTCAAGCCGCCGACATTTGTGCCTATGCGGTGCGTCGGTATCTCGAACATTTGGACGGCGAGCACGAGGTCGCTAATTTCCGCCGAATCTTCTCAAAGTTCGACCGCTCTGGCAGACTCCACGGTCTGCGGCACTATTGCGCTCGGGGTACCTGCAGATGCGATATTTGCGTTGCACGCGGTCATGACGCCGCCGCAATGGGGTCGTCCGAGGCGAGATAGAGGCGATGAGATCCGTGGACGGTAGGGCGCGTAGGCGGCACTGGGTCAGCTTCTTGCGGCGGGTTGGGAGCCTGCCGGCGGTCCTGCTCCTGGCCTGCGCGCCGTCCCCGCCCGCCTCGCCTGAGGTCGGCGCGGGGCGCAGCGTGCGCACGGGAGCACCGGTCGTGCTCGAGCGCGCCTGCACCGTGGTCGGCCCGGAGCGCTGCTTCAACGCCGCCGACGACAACTGCAACGGCCTCATCGACGAGGGCTGCGGTGGGCGGACCGGCCTGCTGCAGTTCACCATCGCCTGGGGCGACGCTCAGGCGGACGTGGATCTCGAGGTCACCGATCCCAACGGCGAGCTCGCCGAAATAGGCCGCACGACCCAGTCCGGGCTCACCAAGGAGCGGGACTGCCCGGGCGCGAACGATCAGTGCCAGGGCCAGAACACCGAGAACGTCTACCTCGAAGAGGGGGATCCGCTCCGTGGCCAATATCGAGTGCGGGTGCGCCTCGAGCGCCTGGGCCGCTCCGAGCCACCGCTAGAGGTGACCCTCGGTGGGCGGCTCGGGCCGAAGACCTTCGCGGCACAGGTGGTGCTCACGACGCCCGGCCAGACCGAGGAGCTCGAGCTCACCTTGTAGGTTTTTTCGTTGGGCTTTCGGCTGAAAGGTGCGCCGATCGGCGCCGCCGCCGACATTTCTGGGCGCCGGCGCGCGCGGGATCACGCTAGTCTGTAAGATGGTGGCTAAGCTCGGTCGCATCACCGGCGCTTCGGACGTGCCCAGGGGGCCTGACGTCACACACCGGGTGCGCGTACCGCGGCTCTGGCTGGAACATGGTGCCGCCATCGAGCTCGATCTCCCCCGAAACCTGTGTTGCGCAAACTGCGGTGGCGGTGGTTGCGACGCGTGCGAGCGCTCTGGAGCGGTCAGCTTGCGTGGCCGCTCCGAGCCGGTCGAAATCGTGCAGGTGACCTTGCCAAAGCGAGCATCGGAGCTCGGGGGCGGGGCGATCACGCTGCGTATCCCGGAGTGTGGAGGGCTCTCCGCGCCGGGGTCGGACCTGCCCCGCGGGCTCTTGCTGCTCAGCGTTCTGCCCGCGGAGGGGGCCGACCCGGGCGTGCGGCTGTGCGCGGACCTCGAGCCCGACTCGTCCCTTCGACCTGCGGAAGCAGGCCCAGGGCGCGCGGCTCCGCCTCGCGCGAGTGCCCTGGTCACGCTCGCCATCGGGCTCGTAGTGGGAGCACTGGTGGCCTGGCTGGTCCATTTCTGGGCGCGTTGAGCTCGGTGTTGCGAGCGCCACGGGTCGGCTCTAAATCCGAGCGGGTCGCGCCCAGTGTGATACTCAAGGACGTCGTGCAAGGATACTCGGCGCGCAGCGCGCCAAGGGAGCCGGGATGAGTCCGATAGCGATGGCGATCGTGATGGCGAGCCTGATCGGGCTGTTCGCCTTTAGTGCTCGCAGGCGCTGGCGGCTGCTCCGGGTCGGGCAGCCGACATGGGAGCCGCGCTTCGACCGACTGGGCGAGCGCCTGCGCGCGGTGTGGACCTTCGCGTTCTACCAGAAGAAGATGCGCTACTACTTCTGGGCAGGCATCGGGCACCAGCTGATTTTCTTGGGGTTCTTGGTGCTCTTGCTGCGCTCGATCGTCCTCTGGGGACGGGGGTTCGACGAGGGCTTCAACCTGTTCGTGCTCGGGCCAGAGGGCGTCGGCGGCGTCCCGCTGGGCGACGTCTACAATTGGCTCAAGGAAGTGTTCGCGATCCTGGTGCTGCTCGGGGTCGCCATCTTCTTTTACTATCGGGTGATCCGCCCTCAGCACCGGATGGCGCTCGGGTGGGAGGGGCTCGTGATCCTCGGGATCATCGCGGTGATGATGCTGGCGGACCTGCTCTACGACGGCGCCGCTCGCGTGCTCAACGCGCGCTACGCCGCGGAGTGTGCCGCCGGCGCCGGCTGGTGCGCCCGAGCCGCCACCGTGATCGCGCCCCTCGGGGCGGCCAAACACCTGGCGTGGGAGGCGTATCCAGACCCTGGCAGCTCGCTGTTGGCGCTCCCGCTCGCCGGGCTCGACCTGCCCTGGCTGATCACCCTCGCGCACGCCGGCTTTTGGACCCACGCGACGCTCGTGCTGGTCTTCCTGAACATCCTGCCGTACTCGAAGCACTTTCACATCATCACCGCGATCCCGAACGTCTTCTTCGCCGATCTGCAGAAGCAGGGGCGTCTGCGGCCCCTGGCGAAGAACACCGAAGAGCTGATGGGCATGGTCGAAAAGGCCATGGACAACCCGGACATGCTCGCGGCCCGCATCGGCTACGCCCGCATCGACCATTTCAGCTGGAAGGACGTGCTCGACTTCTACACCTGCACGGAGTGCGGTCGCTGCTCGGACAACTGTCCTGCCTTCATCACGGGCAAGATCCTGAGCCCGAAGCACTTCACGTTGGATCTGCGCGACCACCTGTACGCGCTTCAGGACGAAGTGATGCGCGGCGGCGGGCCGCCGCGCGGCACGCTCGATCGCCCCGCCGAGACGACCGCGGCGGACGACGGGGCGGGGCCGAGCGGCGACCTCCAAGGCGATCCCGGCGAGGCGAACGGATCGGCTTCGAAGGCTCCAGGTCCCCTGTCGCCCGTCGATCTGGTCCCCAACGTCATCCATGAAGACGTGCTCTGGGCTTGCACCACCTGTCGCGCCTGTGAAGAGCAGTGCCCGGTGTTGATCACCTACGTCGACAAGATCGTCCAGATGCGGCGAAACCTGGTGATCATCCGCGGGGAGTTTCCCTCCGAGCTGAACAAACCGTTCGAAGGCATGGAGGTCAACGGCAACCCTTGGAACCTGTCGCGCATGGACCGGGCAAACTGGGCCGAGGGGCTCGAGGTGCCCCGACAGTCCGAGAAACCCGGCGCCGAGGTGTTGTTCTGGGTGGGCTGCGCGGCAAGCTACGACGATCGCGCGAAGAAGATCGCCCGCGCCACCGCGCAGCTCCTACGCCAGGCCGGCGTGGACTTCGCCATTCTGGGCGACGAGGAGACGTGCACGGGCGACCCGGCGCGGCGCGCCGGCAACGAGTACCTGTTCAGCATGCTCGCGGAGGCCAACGTTCAGACGCTCAACGGCTACCGGGAACAAGGTGGCGTTCGGCGCATCGTCACCACCTGTCCCCACTGCTTCAACACGTTGGCCAACGAGTACCCGGATTTCGGTGGTCGCTACGAGGTCGTGCACCACACGGATTTCCTGTTCGAGCTCGTGCAGCGCGGCCAGCTGAAGCCCACACGGCCGGTCCCATCGCGGGTCGTGTTCCACGACTCCTGCTATCTCGGGCGCTACAACGGCATCTACGAATCGCCGCGCGACATCCTGCGTTCCATCCCCGGGGTGGAGCTCGTGGAAGCGCCGCACTGGAACAGAAAGCGCGGCCTCTGCTGCGGCGCCGGCGGCGCGCAGATGTGGATGGAGGAGCAGAACAAGGATCGGGTCAACGTGAAGCGCACGCTGCAGCTGCTGCAGGCGGAGCCCGACGCCATCGCCAGCGCGTGCCCCTTCTGCATGACGATGCTGAGCGACGGCATCAAGGCGCAGGAGCGCGAAGCCAGCGTCCGCAACCTGGACGTGGTCGAGGTGCTGGCGTTGTCCTGCGGGGCAGGGGAGGGCTCCGCCGCGGAGCTGCCGGTGGCCGGGACCCCCGAGCCCAGCGCCGCGGTTCCCCCGCCCCCCGCGTCCTGACCGTTCGGCCGGCGTCCCCGGCCGAAGTCGCCACACCCTGACCGGAACGAGTGCCGGAGTGACACACCCGAGCTATACTTCTGGAGATGTCGGCCACTCGTTCGGCGCTCCAGCATGAGGTATCGCTCGAGACCCACCTCGAGGCGGGGTCTACTGCTGGTCGGGCACGCACCTATGAGTGCGATATGTGCGGCGATTTGTTCACGGGGCCGCCGGCGGGCGCCGGGCTCTTCATCTGGACCCGCGGGGACGAGGTCCGCTACGAAGAACCCCCGCTCTGCGAGACCTGCGGCTCGGAGATCGCCCTGTCGGCGGCCCTGATGTGGGCTCGCGAAGAAGAGGAAGAGGGCTGATCTTCTTCCGCCGTCACTGAAGCGGCTGCTCGTGAGGTGGGCCGAGCGGGGGGCGGCGCTCGAGGAGCTCGAGGGCCGTGCGACGCACGACCGGCCGGCCGTCAGCGGCGTGGACGAGCTCCTGAAGCTGCCGCCGCGTGCACAGCCCGAGCAACGGGATGGCGACCTCGGCGGGGGCGCCCGGGTTGTTGAGGATGGCGAGCCGTACCCGTTCCCGACAGAGCCAGCGCGGGGAGCGCGCGACGCTGCGGATCAGCTCGGCGCGCGCGGGCCGTCGGGTGACCAGCCGCACCACGTCGGCTTCGGTGAGCTTCGGGTTCAGCAGCAGCTGCTCGATCACCAACGGGTGGGGGTCAGCGAGCAGGCGCTCGAACTGCTGCCGGCTCGGGCGGCGCGCCAGGCTGCGTCGCTCGCCGAGCGAGAGCTCCCGACCGGCGCCGTAGTCGGGGATCGGCGCGGCGTCGGGGCGCAGCGGCGGTTCGCTCGCTGGCGGGCCGCGTCGGATCAGGCGGTCCAGGCACAGCAGCCGCTCGGCGCCGGCGTGCGCCCGCAGCTCGTCCACCCAGGCTTGGTCGGCCATGGCCGCCAGCAACAGCGCGATCGTCACCAGCACCTCGCGCGCCTCGGAGGCGTGGGACTCAGCGTCTTCGCACAAGCTGTCGAGCGCCCGTGCCGCTTCGGCGCTGGGCAAGGAGCGCAACTTGTCCGCCAACCACCCGACCCGCAGCTCCGCGTCCGGCAGCGTGAGCAGCGTTCGCTTCAGCCGTTCGGCCAAAGGCTTCATCCCGGTCGAGTATGGCAGCAGGCCGCCGCGTTGACCACCGGCGGCGGCGCGTGATCGCCGCGCTGGCCTCGCGATAACGGCAGCCGATCCACGGGTGTGCCGCCGCGAGCGCGCGCTAACATACGCCGGTGAGCTCGACCCAAATGCTGGCCCGCTTGACGGCCGCCTGGCGGCGCAAGCTGGCCGGCGCGCCGCGGCAAGCGCTGCTGGCCGCGTTCGGCGCCTTGCTGCTCGGCGGCGCGCACCTGGCGCGGATCGGCACGTTGCCGCTGCGCGCGAGTGTCGCGGGGGTGCTCCTCGCGATCCTCTGCGTGGCGCTGTTCCGCTGGTGGCGTGAGCGGCGCGATCTGCGCAGCATCCGGCGCACCATCGCGCGGGTCTTGATCGCCAGCGATCCGGCCGCGGGCGCGCGCGCCCTGCGCGCGTTGACGCTGCTCGAGCGGGCTCCAGAGGAGGCGGCGCGGACATCCGAGGATCTGGCGCGCCTGCATTTCGAGCGCGTGCTGGGCGCCATTCCCCAGGAGGTGGTCGAGCGGGGGGCGAACCGCCAGCTCAAGTGGTGGCGATCGCTGCTGGTGGTGAGCGGGACCATCGCGCTGGGCGCGTTCGCGCTCGGGCCGCTGAAAGTGCTGGAAGGCCTGAACGTGCTCGTGGCTCGCGACGGCCGGGCGCCGCTGCCGATGGTTTGGCTCGGCAGCGTGCGCACGACGGTGCAGCCGCCCGCCTACCTGCGCAGCCCGGAGCGCTTCGTGTTTGGCGGCTTCGTGAGCGAGCACCCGGCGGGCAGCACCGTTACGGTGCGCGGCGTGCCCCTGCACGAGGGGCGGGCGCTGGTGCTGACGGACGGGAGCAAGGAGGTCCCGTTCGTGAGCGACGCGGCGGGTGGAGTGATCGCGCGCTGGACGCTCGATCGGGACACTCATTTGCGGATCGCTGCTCGCTTCGGCGAGGTGTTGATCGAAGAAGCCGAAGGGATGGAGCTCTCGGCCGTTCCGGACACGCCGCCGCGGGTGGAGGTGGAGGAGGCGCCCCGCACCGTCGAGCTGCAGGACCTGGAGCGGCTCGAGATCCGCTACATCGCCTCCGACGATCATGGGCTGAAGCAGATCGATCTCGTCCTTCGAGCGGGGGATCGCGAGGACCGGCGGGTGCTGTCGCGTCTGGACGGTGAGAGCCGCATCGAACGTGGCGGGCACGCGCTCACTCCGCGCGACAGCTTCCTGCGACGGATGTTCATGCCCGTCGAAATCACGGTCGAGGCGCGCGACAACGATCCGCTGAACGGACCCAAGTGGGGCAAGAGCGCCCCCATCACGATCGTGCCGCCCGCCGTAGGACACCCCGAGGCCAAGCGCTACGCAGCGTTGCTCGCGGCCCGTGACGCGCTGGTGGACCTGCTCGCGCACCGTTCCGAGCCCCGGGGCACCGATGCGGAGGCCCGCGCGGAGCAGCGCCGCATCGACCGCGACAAGCTCGCCAGCGCCCGGCGCGCCATCGACGCCGCGGTCAGCAAGAGCCACGGCGGTTTGTTCATCGGCGGCGGGCTGCGGGCATTTTTGGTCGGCCAAGCCCAGCTCTTGGAGCGGCCGCTGCGCCCTGGCGAGTCCGGAGCACGCCGGGTCGAGGACGTGCTGTTGGCGGTCGACGTCGCCGCGCGTCGTCTGGCCTCGTCGGACGCGCGCCGGGTGAGCAAGCGCCTGGGAGACGTGGCCGAGGAAGCGGCCAACGGGGCGCGCCAGGCGAGGGAGACGGAGCGGCGCGAACGCGGCGTGGCGCGGCTTCGGGCGGCGGTCGAGGTCGCCGAGCTCGGCGCACGGCAGCTCGTCACGCTGGGGGATCTGGGGCGAGATCTTGGCAGCTTGGCCCTGAGCGAGCTGCGGCGGATCCGTCGCGCCGACGCCGCTGGATCGCTGTCGCACGCCGAGCTGGCAGCCCGGCACCTGGCCGAGCGCCTGCGCCGACCGGAGCCGTCGTTCGCCGGGGGCGGGCGCGGCGGCGTGGAGTCTGGGGCTGGCCAGGGCGGGGCGCCGGGCTCGGGAGAGGCGTCCCAGGCCGCCGATCGCTTCGACCAGCTGGTGAGCGAGCTCGAGCAGCTCGCGCAGGAACACGCTGGCGAGATCGATCGCGTCGACCGAGCGCTGCGCGACGCCGAGCAGGCGGTGGACCTCGATCAGATGCGACAGGAAGCCGCCGAGCGCGCCGAGGCCGTGCGGGACGCGGTGCGGCCGCTGCCGCAAATCGGAGCCGACCCTGGGTCGGCGCGCGCGGCCGCCGCGCTCGCTCGTGAACATGGCGTGGCGATGGCGCAATCGCTCGACCGGCTCGACATGGCGGCCGCCGTGCAGAGCGGTCGAGAGGCCATCAGCTCGCTGAGCGACGCGGTGAAGAAGGCCAACGAGGGGCGCAGTCCCTCGGACTGGATCGACACCGAGTCGCTCGGACGAGCGCGCGCCAAGCTCGAGGAGCAGCTCCGCTGGGCCGAGCAGGCTCTGGAGCGGCAGAAGCGGCTCGCTCAGGAGAACGCGCGCTCGACGCTCGAGCGGTCCGGCGCGCGGGAGAACGAGTTCGCCCAGCGTGCCGGCAACCTCGCCGGTCGTGGCAAACAGGGCCAGACCGCGCTGCCGGAGGAGGCGCTGGAGAACCTGGAGCGCGCCGAGCTTTCGATGCAGGAGGCGGCTCGCGAGCTCTCCTACGGCAACGCCGAGCGGGGCCTCGAGCTGCAACGCGAGGCGCAGCGGCTGCTCGAGCGCGCGAGCAGCGGGCAGACCGATGATAGGGGCAACGGCAACGAAGCCGGCCAGCCCGACGGGTCGGGCACCGACGGCCGGCGTATTCGCACCGGTGGCGACGTGCCCGACAAGGACGATCGCAGCGCCGCCGAGGAGTTTCGGCGCCGCGTGCTGCGTGGTCTGGGTAAACAGGAGGGCGGCAAGCTGGGGCCGGCGGTGCGCCGCTACGCGGAGGGCCTGCTCCGATGACGGCGTCCTGGCGTCGCTTCGCAGAAGCGCTGCTCGCCTGCCTGCTCGTGCTCTGGGCCGTGGCGGCGGATGCTGCGGGCCCGAGCCGCGCCAAGCGCGTGGCCGACCTCATCACGGAGCTCGACGTCGAGGGGGCGAGGAAGCTGCTCTCGGAGCAGAAGACCGACACCCCGACGCTGGCGTTCGAGCGGGCGCGGCTCGCGATCTACATGGGGGACTGCGACAGCGCCGTCGCGACCCTGTCCGCGCCGATCCTGGCCGAGACCCCCGAAGGGGCATCGCTCGGGGAGCTGGCTCGCCGCTGCGCGCAGGGCACCGCGGCGGGCTTCGTGGTGGAAGACAAGGCGCGCGGCGTCTGGATCAGGCTCCAGGATGACGCCGATCGCGTGTTGATCCCGTACCTGGTGCGGGTCGCCGATGCCTCGCGCGCCGCCATGGCTCGCGACCTGGGCGTCGAGCTGCCGCGACCGCTCCGGATCGATTTGGTGCGCGACCTGTTCACGCTCTCGGCGCTGACGGGGCTGCCGCTGCGCGCGGCGGAGACCACGGGCACGGTAGCGGTCGCGCGCTGGGGGCGGGTCACGATGCTGTCGCCGCGGGCGACCCCGCTCGGGTATCCGTGGGAGGACACCTTGGCCCACGAGATCGCGCACCTGGCGCTGTCGCGAGCGACCCGCGATCGGGCGCCCTTGTGGCTGCAGGAAGGGATCGCCAAACGGCAGGAGGGGCGCTGGCGGAGCCCGCGCCCGTTCGACGGCGTGCCCGACCACGACCGGGTGGCGCGCACGGCGTTGCAGACCGGAACGTCCATCGGTGTCGATCAGCTCGGACCATCGATCGCGATGTTGCCCACCGCCGAAGCAGCCTCGACGGCATTTTCCGAAGTCACCAGCTTCATGAGCTACTGGATCGAGCAGAACGGCACGCCCGCGCTCCATCTCTTGCTCATGGACCTCAAGGGCCTCGGTGCGGACGACCCCGAGGGGGCGCTGCGCAGCGTGACCGGCTACGGCCTGAAAGCCTGGATACGCATGTGGCAGGAGCACCTACTCGCTCACGACGATGACAAAGCACCGCCGAAGGCGGCGTCGGCCGAAGCCGATCCGACGTTCGATGTTGGCCGAGCGGTGCGCCTCGGTGATCTCCTGTGGGCGCGCGGGCACGCCGGGGCCGCGCAGAAAGCCTACGAGCCGGCGCTGAAGGCGCTCCCCAGGGAGGCCGCGATCCGCTGGCGTGCCGCGCGCGCTGCGTTGGGGGCGGGAGAGCCAGAGGCTGCGAAAAGCGCGCTCGGCCAGCTGACGGACATCGATATCCTACATGGCGCCTGGTCTGCGCTCGACGGGCGCTTCGCGCGCGATCGCGGCGACGGGCAGGCCGCGGACAAGGCGTTTGCGCTGGGCGTCGCGGTCGATCCCTTGGCGGTCGACGTCGCCTGTGAAGGACACTGGGAGCGCCCGGCGAGCGGGGCGGATGCTGCACCGCTTCATGCCCCCGCCGATCCCGAGCGCCGCGCGCTCTGCGATGAAGCCCGGAAGATCCCTCGAGATTGACCCGACCGTGCTGCACGGCCTACCATTGAAGCTCGGATCCTCGCGAAAGGTTTCACACTTCCGGTGAGTGCCATCACGTTTGCCGCGGCACAGCTACTCCGAGTCCTGCCTCGCGTTGGTCTGAGCCGCGCGGTTGGCCGGCTGTGCGAGCGGGAGCTTCCCCCCAAACTCTCGAAGTTCATCGCCAACACGTACTGTCGCGCCTACGGCGTCGACATGTCCGAAGTCGAGCCCTGCGACGGGTACGCGAGCTTCGACTCGTTCTTCACGCGTCCGCTGCGCGCGGGCGCGCGAACGATCAGCGACGATCCGGTCGTGAGCCCCGCGGACGGGGCGCTGTCCGCCGTCGGGCCCGTCGATCCCGGATGCCGGATTTTCGTCAAGGGACAGCCTTACGAAGTGGCCGAGCTCATCGGTGACGCCCAAGACGCGGTGCGCTACACGGGCGGCCAGTTCGCGGTCGTGTACCTCTCACCGCGGGACTACCACCGGGTGCACGCACCGGTCGACGGCGAGATCACCGCGCTTCGAGGCATCCCGGGGGATCTGTTCCCCGTCAACGCGATCGGCGAGCGGCACGTGCCCCGTCTGTTGGTTCGCAACAACCGCGTCTGCATCCACATCGACACGACCGATCTGGGCCGGGTGACGGTGGTGATGGTCGGGGCGATGATTGTCGGCAAGATCAGCATCTCCGTCGTGCCCGATCCGGTGATCGCTCCTGGCCTCCACCCGGTCGAGCCACCGATCCTGGTGCGCCGTGGGGACGAGATCGGGAAGTTTCATTTGGGCTCGACGGCAGTGCTGCTGTTCGAGCCGAAGGTGTCCGTCGCTCGGCAGCCGGGCCCGGTTCGCTACGGGCAATCCCTCCTGAAGGCCACATGACGAGCGACGAGGCAGAACCGAGCGTGGCCGCCGGAGAGTTTCCGGAGCTCGACATCGACATCGAAGAGGAGATGTCGGTTCCTGCCGTTGCGCTCGCAGCCAAGCGGGAGGAGCCGCCCGCGGCAGCCGACGCGGCGGACCGGCAGCCGCCGCCGGCGGGCGCGCCGTTGGCCGGTGAAGACGCCTCCGCGGCCGCCGTGGCGCCTGGCGCGTCCGTGCCTCCGCCGGGC
>JAEZYZ010000086.1 GCA_023418705.1 Pseudomonadota bacterium
GCCGGGGATGGCGGCGCCGTCGCGACGGGCGGCGCGGGTGGCAGCTCCACCGGGGGCGCGTCGACGGGCGGCGCAGGCGCCGGCGGCGACCCGAGCACCGGGGGCACGGGCGGCAGCGTCGATGACACGCGCCTTCAGATCCCCGAGGGCTCGATGACCCTGTGGTACGACGCGCCGGCGGCCAACTGGAACGAAGCCTTGCCGCTCGGCAACGGCCGCCTTGGCGTCATGGTGTTCGGAGGCCCCGCGAACGAGCGCCTGGGGCTCAACGAGAGCACGTTCTGGTCGGGTGGACCGTCGCGCAACGACAACCCGAACGCCCTGGGTGCGTTGGCGAACGTGCGCCAGCTCATCTTCAGCGGCCAGTACACCGAGGCGGAGTCGGTCATCAACCAGAACATGACCGCCACCCAGCTGCACGGCTCGATGTTCCAGCCGATCGGCAACTTGAACCTCTCCTTCCCGGGGCACGACAGCTACACGAACTACTACCGCGAGCTCGACCTGCGGCGAGCAGCGTTCACCGCCAACTACGATGTCGGCGGCGTCACCTACACCCGCGAGGTCTTCGTCTCACGGCCCGACCAGGTCGTGGTGGTGCGGCTGTCCGCGAGTGAGCCCGGGAGCCTGACCTTCTCCGTTGGCATGAACGGCCCCCGGCAGGGCGCGCTGAACGTGCTCGACGCGAACACGCTCGAGGCGACCGGCACCTCCAGCTCACACGAAGGTGTGAATGGCCAGGTTCGGTTCAGCTCGCGCGTGCGCGTCGACAACACCGGAGGCTCCATCCAGGCGATCGCGAATGGGCTCGAGGTCACGGGGGCCGACGAAGCGACGCTGCTGGTCTCCATCGCCACCAACTTCGTGGACTACGAGACCCTGACGGGCGACGAGAAGGCGCGGAGCGCGGAGACCCTGAGCGCCGCTCGCACCAAGCCGTACGAGACCCTGCGCAGCGACCACGAGGCCGCGTTCCGTGCCTACTTCGACCGCGTCGCGCTCAATCTCGGCAGCTCGAGCTCGGCAGCCCCGACCGATCGGCGCATCGAGGAGTTCGCGCAATCCAACGACCCCGAGCTGGCGGCCATGTACTTCCAGTTCGGGCGCTACCTGCTCATCTCGAGCTCACAGCCCGGCGGGCAGCCCGCGAACCTCCAGGGCATTTGGAACGACCAGGCCAACCCACCCTGGGACAGCAAGTACACCATCAACATCAACGCGGAGATGAACTACTGGCCGGCGGAGCGGACCAACCTGTCCGAGCTGCACGAGCCGCTGCTGCGCATGACGCAAGAGCTCTCGGTGACCGGCAGGCAGACCGCGTCGAGCATGTACGGGGCGGACGGCTGGGTCGCGCACCACAACACGGACATCTGGCGCATCAGCGGGGTGGTGGACGGTGCCTTCTGGGGCATGTGGCCGATGGGCGGCGCCTGGCTCTCCCAGCACCTGTGGGAGCACTACCTGTACACCGGTGACCTCGAGTTCCTGGAGTCGGTGTACCCCGTGCTGAAGTCCGCCTGCGAGTTTTACCAGGACTTTCTGATCGAGGAGCCGACGCACCAGTGGCTGGTCGTCAGCCCCTCCATCTCCCCGGAGAACACGCCGATGGGTCGCGGCACCTCGGTGGCGGCCGGCACCACGATGGACAACCAAATCCTGTTCGATCTCTTCTCGAGGACGATCAAGGCCGCCTCCCTGCTGGATCGCGACGCCGCGCTGATGGCGGAGTTTCAGGAGATCCTCGACCGCCTGCCGCCGATGCAGATCGGTCGGCTCGGCCAGCTGCAGGAGTGGCTCGAAGACCTGGACAGCCCCAACGATCAGCATCGGCACGTCTCCCACCTCTATGGTCTGTTCCCGAGCGATCAGATCACGGCCTACGCTTCGCCCGAGCTCTTCGATGCGGCCCGGACGACGCTGCAGCACCGGGGCGACGTCTCCACCGGCTGGTCCATGGGTTGGAAGGTGAACTTCTGGGCGCGCCTGCTCGACGGCAACCACGCCCTGAAGCTGATTCGGGATCAGCTCACGCCACAGTCCGGCGACAGCGGCGGCACCTACCCGAACCTCTTCGACGCCCACCCCCCGTTCCAGATCGACGGCAACTTCGGCTGCACCTCCGGCATCAGCGAGATGCTCCTGCAGTCGCACGCCGGCGCCGTCCACCTGCTGCCCGCCTTGCCCGACGCCTGGGCCGCGACGGGCGGCGTGAGCGGCCTGCGCGCGCACGGCGGCTTCGAGCTCGACTTCACCTGGCAAGACGGTCGAATCCAGGAGCTCGTCGTTCGATCCAGGCTGGGCGGGAACCTCCGGCTGCGCGTGCCGAACACGTTGGCGTCCAGCGAAGGGCCGCTCGCGGAAGCGTCGGGCGCGAACCCGAACCCGTTCTTCGAAACCTCCGCCATCCAGCCACCCATCATCTCGCCGTCGGCCGACTTGAACGACGTCGCGCTCGCGCCGACCTTCGTCTTCGACCTGCCAACCGAGCCCGGACGCGCGTACGTCCTGACCGCGAGTGAGTAGCGGCCGTGGAGCTCGACCGGCTCCTTCGACCTCGAGTGGCCGCCCGAAGCGCGCTTCCCGATCTCGGAAGCGACGTTTCCGAGCAAGCTCGCAGAACACCCCAATCGCCGGGACAAGCTCCAGGGGTCGCATCACGATTCGAGTCGTGGTGCGAAGCCTAGAACGGCTTCCGTCGCTTGCTCGCCACGACGACGCTTGTGCAGCAAGTCCGCTTTTTCCCGACTTGCCACGCCCATCAAGCCATTCCCACCGGGGAAACTCAAAGCATCGCTTGACTCGTCAAGCGGAACGCGCGAGCCTCGGAGCACATCGTCCTCGAGGGTGATGTTTGGCGGTGGTCTCGGGCGGGTGGCCCCGGGGAGGCGAGGGTGGCGGATCGCATTTTCGTACAGATCCCGGCTTACCGCGATCGGGAGTTGGTCGCGACGGTGTCGAACCTGTATCAGCAGGCGCGGCATCCCGAGCGGCTACGGGTGGCGATCGCCTGGCAGTACGCCGAGGAGGAGCTCTGCCACGAGCGCGAGCTCGAACAGTGGCCGAACTTGACGTTGCTCAAGGTGCCCGCCTCCGAGAGTCGAGGCTGCAATTGGGCGCGGAGCCGATTGCAGCAGCTCTGGGATGGTGAGCGCTACACGCTGTTCTTGGACTCGCACCACCGCTTCGTCCCGGAATGGGACGTCCACGCGCTCAGCTTGCTCGACGGGCTGCGCTCCGCGAGCGATAAGCCCGTCTTGACGGGGTACCTGCCGCCCTACGACCCCCGAAGGGACCCACAGGGGCGAGCGTCATCCATCTACCGAGTCCGCCCGGTGGAGCGGCACCAGGGACTCTTGTTTCGGCTGGTCGGCGACCCAGTGACCGCGCCGGAGACGCTCACTGCTCCGATGCGCGCCCGCTTCGTGTCGCTGCACTTCCTCTTGGCCGACGGCCGCTTCAACCAGGAGGTCCCGGTGGACGCCTCGATCTACTTCTTCGCCGACGAGATCGCCATGGCGCTCCGCGCGCACACCCACGGCTATGATCTGTTCCACCCGCACCGAGTGCTCGGCTGGCACCTCTACGACCGCGCGAGTCGCGTGCCCCACTGGCGGGACCACGCCGATTGGCGCGCGCGAAACGTGGCGTCCTGCCAGCAGCTGCGGGCGCTGTACCGGGGTGAGCTGCGGGGGCGGTTCGGTGTGGGACCCGTGCGATCGGTCGCGGACTATGAGTCGTTGATCGGACAACCGCTGATCGAAGGTGGGGGTCAGGCTTGAGGGCGCCCGAAAGCACGATCGTGCTCGGAGCTGGGATGAGCGGTCTCGGGGCAGCGCTCTCGCTCGGTGCGCCGGCGTTCGAGGCCGACCGCACGCCGGGGGGCGTCTGTTACTCCTCGTACCTCGACGAAAACGGAAGCTTGCGCGATCCAGCGAGCGAGAGCGTCGCCGATTGCTTTCGTTTCGAGCGGGCCGGGGGTCACTGGCTCTTCGGCGCCGGAGCACCTCTGCTGAAGTGGTTCGGGAAGTACGCCAGCTTCCGCGCCTACGAGCGCCGGGCCGCCGTCTTCTTTCCGGCACAGGGCTGGCTCGTGCCGTACCCGATTCAGGAGCACCTGCGCTGCTTTCCCGATCCACTTCGGACCCGCGCCGTCAGCGAGATCTTGAACGGACTCGAGGCTCCGACCTCCGCTCCAGCGACGTTCAAGGAGTGGCTGCGCACGCACTTCGGCCCCACGCTGTGCGAGCTCTTCTTCTTCCCCTTCAACGACCGGTACACAGCCGGGTTGTACGCAGAGACGGCGCCCCAAGACGCCTACAAGACGCCCATCGCCAAGGACAGGGTGTTGCAGGGCGCAGAGCGCGCAGGGCCGAGCAGTGGATACAATGCCGCCTTTCACTATCCAGTGGCAGGACTCGACGCCTTCGTGCGCGCTCTGGCAGAAAAGGCTCGCGTGCACTGCCGTCACGAGGTCGTGCGCATCGACACCACGCAGCGGATCGTGCACTTCGCGAACGGAGCGTCGTGCGAGTTCGAAGCGCTCGTGTGCTCCCTCCCGCTCGACCGAACGCTGGCGCTGAGCGGGTTGAGCGCTGGGACTGCTGCCGATCCGAGCACCGCCGTTCTCGTCGTCAACATCGCCGCCACCGTGGGACCCGCGTGCCCCGATGTTCACTGGCTGTACTTGTCGCACTCTGCCTCAGGCCTTCATCGGGTGGGTTTCTACAGCAACGTCGATCCAGCCTTTTTGCCGGAACGCCGAAGGAAGCCTTTGGACATGGTCAGCTTGTATGCCGAACGCAGCTACCGAGCCGACCAGCTGCCCACCTCCGAACAGGTGGCGCAGGTCTGTCGTGCCGTGGTGGCGGAGCTTCAGGAGTGGGGATTCATCGGCGATCCTATCGTCGTGCACCCGACGCTGACGAACCCGGCCTACACTTGGACGCAGCCCCGTTCGGACTGGGTAGAACGCGGCTGCCGCGCGCTGCGCGATCGAGGGGTCCGGCAGATCGGTCGCTACGGACTGTGGCGGTTTCAGGGCATGGCCGATTCTTTCCAGCAAGGCTTCCTGACCCGTCCGGAGTCGGCTCGATCACAACCTCTCATTCATCGAACAGGAGAAAGCACATGACACCCTCCAAGACGCTCACCAAGCGCATCATCGACAAGTTCGGCCGCGTCGTCGATCTGAAGAAGCAGCCGGAGGTGCTGGAAGAGATCATCCACGAGGTGACCGATCGTCTCCGCGCCGAGCACGAACCGGCGAAAGCATCGACGCCACCGTTTGGGATCTCATGGATGGATTCGTGGGTCGCCCATTGGGTGCACGCCGAGAATCTGCGCAAGCTCGAGCAGCGCGACCGCGAGGTGGCCGCCGTGCTGCGGGGTCTGGTCGACTTGCGGTTTCGCGAGCGGCTCGACGAAATCCGCGACCATCTTCGCGCTGGGCCCCCCGACGGCGGTCCCCCCGAGCCGGGCCCGCCCCCTCCGGCAGGGCCGGCAATTTTCTCTCCCCCAGATGGCGGTCCTGCAGAGCCAGGCGTGCCGCCCGCGGGGCCTTCCATCTTTTCTCCCCCAGATGGCGGTCCTCCAGAACCTGGCGTGCCGCCCGCTGGGCCCGCGATCTTCTCTCCTCCAGATGCAGGTCCCCCCGAGCCGGGGGTCCCACCCGAGCCCCCCGCGGGGCCGTCGGGTCCACAGGCGTTCGACGGAGGCTTCGCGGAGAACCCGTGGATTCTCTACTGGTTCGTCTCCATCCAGGCACCTCAGCTACTTCAGGTCATCGATCTTCACCTCACTCGACGGCTCGAGTCGCTGCAACGATCGAGCCGCGGCTGACGCCTGCCCTGGAAGTGACCTCGGGCATGGCCGCCTACCTGCTCTTCCGCGACGCGCTGGGCGAGGCGCGAAACCGCGAGGTGTATGCGTTCGCGCTCACCCGGCGCGAGCACTTCACGCACTCTCGCACCTCTCCTAGCCGGCTGTATCCAGACTGGCGCAAGTCGAGCGTCGTCTACGAACCGGCCCTGCGTGAGTTTGCGGCGTACATCCAAACCGAGATCGGCCGTCGCCTCGCTCACGCCATCCGGACCCTCGGGATCGCGCCGTTCGCTGTTGGAAACGTGGAGCTCCAACTGACCAGCCATAACGACGGCGAGTACTACCACTGGCATGTCGACAACGGCACCCGGGAGACGCAGGCGCGGCAGCTCACCTTCGTCTATTACTTTCACCGCGTGCCCAGGCCGTTCTCGGGCGGTGAGCTCGTGATCTATCCGGGCACCCAGGAAGCGCCGTTCTCGCTGGAGCCTGAAAACGATACGTTGGTGCTCTTCGACGCCGGGACGAAGCACGAAGTGAGGCCGGTTCGTTGTCCGAGCGGGCGCTTCGAAGACGGTCGCTTCACGTTGAACGGGTGGGTCCGGCGTCGCGAACCTGCGCGGGACTACTTCGACGGGAAGATCTTTTCCCTCCCGCGCACGCTGACCCGTCGGGAGTTCGAGCCTCGGCCCGCGGCGTCGGCGGCAACCGCCGCGCCAGCGGCGACCGTTCTGCCCGAGGACCACCGTCGATGCGCGGACGACGCTGGCGCCGAGGCGCTCGCCCTGCTGGACGTCTACAGCGCCCTGCACCGCCAATCCCCGCACGCCCGCGCCGTTTCCGTGCGTCACGGCCTGTCGGGCCCGGCGTTCTTCGAGGACCACTACTTCGTCAATCGGCCGGTGCTGCTCAGGGGAGCCATGAAGCACTCCCCCGCGGTCGGGACGTGGTCGCCCGAGCGTTTCGCCGATCGCTTCGGCTCGGTGCCCATCCAGATCACCGACGGCAGGAGCGCCGATCCGGACTACGAGGTCAACTTCGCCAACACCGTCCGCAAGGTTCGGCTCGGAGAGCTGGTCGCGCGTCTCCGGCAAGAGCCCATATCGAACGACTACTACTTGGTCGCCCGCAACTACTTCTTCGAGCATCCGGCGCTGGCGCCGCTGCGCCGAGAGGTCGAACCTCCTCCCGACATCATCGACACCCGCGACCAGCGGCCAGGAACGATGAAGCTCTGGCTCGGTCCGCGCGGCACCGTCACGCCGCTGCACTACGATCAGCATTCCATCCTGTTTGCCCAGATCTACGGGCGCAAGCACTTCAAGTTGATCCCGCCGTTCGACTCCCGGCAGGTCTATCCGCGCGATCGTTTCTACAGCAGCGTCGATCCGGAGCGCCCGGACGCCGATCGCTTCCCCGAGTTCTCACGGGCCAACGTGGCAGACGTCGTGGTCGAACCGGGCGACGTGCTGTTCCTTCCGGTCCACTGGTGGCACTGGGTTCGGTCTCTCGACATCAGTATCTCGGTAACGTTCTCGAGCTTCAGACTCTCGACAACCAAGGAAGTCCAACATGTCCGAGCGTGAGCGCCGAGGCGGTCGCATTGCCCAGCCGGGATATTCGACACCGGGTCCCAAACAGGAGCCGGCGCCCGGTTGGTGCCACCCCGCCCCGGCGGAGCCGGAGCCGCCCCAGAGCGACCGCGGCAAAACCCCCGACTACCTGAAGAACATCTCCGAGGAGCGGATGACGCTGTTCGGCGCCGACGACGAGCTGCTGGCGATCGCTACCCAACGACACCTCGTCGTGATCGGCGCGCGGGCTTCGAATCGAAGCCAGGCTCATCCGTTCGCGGAGGTACGCCTGCCGGTCCCGCTGACACGGATCGTCGCAACCGGGTCGAGCAAGCCACTGCAGGTCGTTGCCGCCGACGCCGAGGGCAAGCTCTGGACCTACGACTTCACGCATCGCGGACCGCGGCGACGTCGGCGACCCGTCGCTCGCAAGCCCGTGGTCCGGCCGATCGCAGAACCCATCGCGGGCACGATCATCGGCTTGCTGCCAACGCGCCGTCACCTCTTCGTGCAAACCGAGCGCGCGGGCGGCGGCTACCGCCTGTACGCCGTGGAACGGCGAACGCACCGCCTGCAACACCTGGGTGATCTGGACCTCGACCGCCGGCTGACCGTGCTGGACTCTCGAGACGACAAGCTGCTGGTGGGCTACCAACAGGGGGAGGTGCGCCTCATCGAAGTCGACCGGAAAACCCCCGCGGCCGCGCTGACGGTGCACTCTCTGGACGTGCCACGCGTCACCGCCGCGGCGATGCTGGGAGGCCGCCACTTGCTCGTCGCTCAGAAGGGCGGACAGCTCGTCAGAGTCGACGTGAACGCCGCGTCGGCCAAGCTCGCAAGCAACCCATCCGACCTGTTCGCTCGCGCCTGCAAGCGGCTGTGCGAGGTGTTGCGACGCTGCGGTGGTCCACCGTGCGGCTGCCAAGAACCGGGGGAGCGCCCCGAGGCCGACGGCGAGCCGGATCCGAATGGCAGCGGGGACCACCCTCGAGACCAGACGCCGTGTGACGATCGACGCTCGATCAAGCTGACTTGGACGGTCGCGCGGCTCGCCGTGGCGGGCCGGTACGTGCTGGCGTTTTCGGAGGGCAACCGCCGCATGGCCGTGTTCGACCAGAACCTGAATCTATCGTTCGAGCGCTTCATCGGCCACGCCGGCGCCGCCGTGTCGACCGGGCAGGCCCGAACCCACGCCTTGGCGATGGTCGACGCGCGCCACCACCGCCTGGAGCGCTGGTCGCTCGCCGACTACGTCCGAACGCTCCCGGGTTGGCGGGCGGAGGAGGAGCGGCCCGCGCCCGCGCCGCCGTCGACCGTGACCTACTATGGCCAGCCGCACCACCGCGGAGCTCCGAACCCGGACCTGAAAGTGTGTCTGTTCACCGTGGTGGAGCCCGGCCAAGCCTTCACCGACCCCGACCAGAACGTCTTGATGGCACAGATCGAGTCGCGCCTGTTCGATGTGGTCAACGACTACTATTTCGAGAACAGCTTCGGCGATCTCGACGTCCGATTTTCGGTCTTCGGTCACGACTTCGGCGGAACCGGCACTCCTTTGGTGCTGCCCCGGCCGATCGCCAGCTACTTCTACGACAGCTTTCGACCCGGAGGCTTGCAGGTGGTGGCGCCCGCCGACTGGGGCGATCCCGTGGTGCTGGATGGAACGGAGACCCTCGTTCTGCGCACCCATCCGCGCGTGGGCACCGGCAAGGAGTACTCCGTTCCGTTCGCGGCCCTGTGGACCGCGGCAGACCATGGCGTGTACCCCGTGGTCGTGAGCTTCGACGGCTCGGAGACGCTCGAGCTGACGGTCGAGGATCAAGCAGGCAACACCCACGTGCTCGCCCTGAGCTTTGGTGCGCTGTCGCTGACGCTGGCTCAAGGCGACGACGAAGCCGCCTTTCTGAGTGCGCTCGCCGCCCACTTCACGAGCGCCGTTCGTGCTGCCGAGGCCGCGCTGCCGGGGGCTCCTCAGGTCGTTCAAGACGTCCTCTTTCGCCGCATCCGGCTCACCAGCGATCCGAACCGCTTCGGCCAGCTGCAAGGGCAGCTCAGGGTCGCTGCGGCAGCGCCCAGCGACTTCGTCCAGAAGGGGACGATCGCCATCACGGCCGCGCCGCCGCTGCTGCCGACAGCGCTGCAGGCGACCGGGTTCGGGGTGGGCAATGGCAGCTCCGGAACGTGGACGAGCGCGGGCCAAACGCGCACGTACCTGGAAGCATGCCTGGCCGCTGCCCAGGCGGACGCCGGCGAAGGACCGGGGCTGAACGATCCCCACCTGAACACCAGACCGAGCGTGACCGAAGACGTGATCGCGCAGGAGCTCACCCTCGTGGTCAGCTTGGGCAACAACAAGGGCGGTGCTGGCGCGCGCATCGAGGTGGTCGAGCACGCGGGCCATGAGGCGTCCGGCTTCGCCACGGGAACACCGCTGCCGGGCAGCGAGAGCACCGTCAACAACCAGAGCACGCTCCGGGATGTGGTCGAGTTGGCGGACGACGTGTTCACCGCGGCGCTCGACCGCCTCCGTTCTCTGGAACCGTGGAACGCCGACGCCGCTCGCGCGCTGTTTGGGGACTTCGACGTGATGCTCATCGGCTTCGTCGGGCAAGCATCGAGCAGCATCCCCGTCGGGGACCGCTGGGGTGTGGGGAACCCCGCCGACTTCGGCCGCCTGCGCATGTTCAAACGCACTCACTTCGCGACCGATCGAAACAACCCGAACCCCTCCGATCCCCCCGTGAGCATGGGGACGAGCCGGATCATCGGCCAGAAGCTCACCGGCACGGGTGCGGGCGTGCTGGCCCACGAGCTCGGGCACGCTCTGGACTTGCCGGATCTCTACAGCGCCTCGGGGTTTCGCGACGACGTGCTCTACGTCGATCCATGGTGCATGATGGGCGGCTCCAACGAGACGTTCAATCACTTCTGCGGTTGGTCGAAGTGGGTGCTAGGCTGGGTTGCCGAACACGGCGACGACGCCTTGAATCGAGTCGTCGAGGTTCCGTTGCCCGCGGCAGCATCGGCGGAATCGACCGAAGCGTGGCTAGTGCCGGTCGAATACTGGGACGCGGCCATCAAAACCGACGTGCGCGCCGTGGTCGGTGGCACGCTGCCGATCGCGCAGCTCATGAAGATTCACCTCGGCAGCGACGCTGGCGTCGTGAACCTGGTGGAGCTGCGCGCGCCGGGTCTGGCCTATTCGCAGAACCTCCCACCGTCACCCGCCGTGATCGCCACCAACGTGCTCGCCCCCGGGGAGGACCGCCGCTGGGCCGTCAACGGTCTGTACCGCCGCAGCGTGCACCAGCTAAACCCCGATGGGGCACTCCGGGCCGCTGGCGACGACTGGGATTTCGCCGCCGGACGGGAGTTCCCGCTCAAGGGCTGCACCGCTCGAGTCGTCGACGTGCAGTCGATCCGCGGCGGCAGCATCCCCCTGTTTCGAGTGCGGATCGATCGCGAACAGGCCGAATTCGTCGACCTGCACTTTCAGGACCACGCCCCTTCCTGGCGCAGCCCGGACCTCTGGATTGATTGGCCGGGAGACAACCCAGACGCCTCGGCACCTCGGGTCTACCCCATCGGAACGCCGACCGATCAGGGTGAAACGGTGCGGTTTCCTGCTTCGGGGGTCGAGCGGCATTTCATGGTCGCGCGCGTTCACAACGCCGGCAACGTTCAAGCCGAACAGGTGAAGGTGCGCTGGTTCATCTGCGATCCCCCCGGCGCGGGGGACAGCGGGCGCTGGGTCGAGCGGGACACGCTGACGCTGGCCTCGGTCGCGCCAGGCGGAGCGGAGATCGCGGCCTTCGACTGGCTCGTCGACAGCTCCACCAACGATCACCAGTGCTTGCGAGCCGAGATCATCGATTGGTCGATCCCGGCCGGGGTCGACCCGGCCACGGGCGATACCGTCCAGCTCGCCAGCGACGACGTGAAGCTGCAAAACAACAACGCGCAGCAGAACGTGTTCGACTTCGAAGCGTTGGCAGGCAGTCCCTTCGACCCCATCGATTTCCAGATGCAGGTCCACAACGACAACGTCGAGACCGAAATCGCCAGACTAGTCCCGGATGGGCTGCCTTGGGGGGCGCGCCTCGACATCACCCCGTCCGAAGCGCACATCCCGCCGGGCGCGGGTCGGATCTTTCAGTGCCAGCTCCGTCTGGACCACCGCATCATTCGGCCGGGCTGCGACAACGACAAGCCATTCTTGTTGACCGCGTGGCGCATCGCCGAAGACGCCGATGTGAAGTGGGGCAGCTGCCTTTACCACCTTCGGCCGCGCTACAAGACCGAGCTGCGGATCGATCAGGGCTACTGGGCGTATGAGCGGCTCGGGCTCTCCGGGCGTTTGGAGCTCGTCACGTCCGACCCGGTCGACGCGTCTGGGGAGTTTCCGCTGGAGGTGCGGATCCGTCTGAGCTTTCGCGCGCAGGCGGGCGAAACGGTGGTGTGGCGCCGCGCATGGGTCGACGCGAACGGTCACTTCAGTCTCGACCTCCGGGGAGGGTTGGCCGCCGCCGATGGCCACGCCGTCACGGTACAGGCGTGGTTCGACCGCACGAACCTGTTGGGATCGAGCGTCTCGGAGCCCCGCGACCTCAAGCGGTCCGTCCTCATCTGAGGGCGCAAAGCTCTCGAACGGCGGTAGCGGGGCCGCGCCATCCGGTCACTGCAACGACCACCCTCGCGCGGCGCAGGCACCAGCCGCCGTGGTCCAAGCGTCCGTCGCGAGCGGGATCCATGGTCAGACGAGGGGCGGATACAACGCGGCACGTGGTTTGCACCGGACGCGACCATGCGTCGGACACGACCTTCGACAGGCTCCCGCCTTCGGTTGGCTCCCGCGTCGGCCCTCGCGGTGCTGCTGTTGCAGGCCGCCTGTGGAGGGACCTCGGAGGAGGATCCGCGAGACCCTGCGGAGGGGGTTCCAAACGACACTGACGCCGGAGGGTCCGGCACGGGCGGTTCAGCAACGCAAGCTGCTGCTCCCGAAACCATCGTGTGTCGCCCTGACCTGCCGTGCCCGGACGGCATGCAGTGCGTGGGCAGCGGCTGCAATGAGCCGTGGCACTGCGAACCGGGGCCCTGGAAAGCCGACTGCGGAGAGCTGCAGTTCAACTGGTGCGGCTGTGACGGCGTCACCTCGGTCGGCTGCTCACCGGACCGTCCCTACGTGCACGACGGCGTCTGCCCGGGCGAGGCCACGGTCGACTGCGACGACCGCCGCGTGCGGCCCGAGTGCGGGGACCCGCCAGCCTGCCCCAAAGGTCATGTCCCGGCCATTCGAGAAGACGGCTGTTGGGGCGGCTGGTGCGTGCTCATCGGGGCGTGCAAGTGCACGGAAGACGAAGAGTGCCCCAACACCGATATCTACACCTGCTGGCTCAGCGGTCAGTGTGGCCCTTTTACCCTCTAGCCGCGAGGCTGCCGCGTACGGCGGGCGCGGCCCGGCTCACGAGCTCCCGAGCGCGATCGGCAGCGCGTAGTGCATCACCGAGCTTGCGTTGGTGGGGTGGTAGTCATGATCATAGATCTCCAAGTCGGGGCCGCCCGAGTGGCGTTGGCCCGATTGCGGCAGCCAGGTGCTTGGACGCGGCGGGTAACGGCTCGCCCTGCCACTGAACGCTGTCCACTCCTGAGCCAGCAGCGTATGCTACCGTCATGAGACTTACTTCACTCGTCGTGCTCGCGTCCCCGCTCCTCTTCGCCTGCGGCTCGGACGGCGACGACAACGGCGGCGGTGCCGGCAGCGGCGGCGCGGCGGGCAGCTCGGCGGTCGGAGGCAGCGCCGGCGCGCTGGCGAGCGGTGGCGCGGCGGGAGCCTCCTCGGGCGGCTCGAGCTCCGGTGGCAGCGGCGGCGCAGCGGGGTGCGAGCTCGTCAACTGCTTCCGGCCATATGAGTGCGTCGAATACTGCGGGGGCCCCGTGCTCTCGAGTAGCTGCTGTCAGTGCGACCCGCCGCTGATCGACCAGTTTGGCTGCGGGGGAGCGGGCTCTCCGTAGGGCATCGAGCCTCACCGTCGATGCCGACGCGGCACCGACGCGCCTGAAGGGATGGCTGCGGAGGGGTGGCCAGCCGTCGACGTTGCGACCGTGAGCGTCGCAGCGCGGCGCATTTTTCCTCCAACGCTAACAAGAAGGTCCTCTGCCGTTGAGGCCGCCAGGTCGAGCTCGAGCGTCTCGCCGTGCTCTTCAATGCAGATGGGATTCGCGTCGCTCACGCTCGGTAGTAGCGCGCCACCTCGTCGTCGAGTGACATCCATCAGCTCGGCGAGACAGGGGTCGTGACCGGGCCGCCAGCACAGTCCAATGTAGGCTCACGGGAGCCGAGAGGGACGACGCATGGCTTGGTTGGCGAACATTGGATGGGCAGCGAAGATTGCGCAGACGCTTGGCGCGGCGCTGTTCGTCGGGCTGGCGGTCGCGGCGGCGTGTTCCGCCGGTGACGACAACAAGCTGCCGGGGCCGGGCATCGACGCGAGCATCGGTGGGGAGGGGGGAGCGGGCGCTGGCACGGGCACGGGCACGGGGGGCCGTGCCTCATTGTGCAGCGGCAGCGACTGCTCGGGGGCGCTGCCGCCCGAGTGCGACGGCGGAGCCCGCATCACGGTCACGTCGTACCAGCCCGGAAAGGAGCTGGAGGGTGTCGAAGACGATGGCTGCAGCCGGGTGGTCGATTGGAGCGACGCGGGAGCTCCAGGACAGACGCCCGACGCCGGCGCGCCGCCCGAAGAGGTGTTCGACTGCCCCGAAGGGCAGACTCGGGTCCACGTCCGCGACATGTGGTCGTCGCTGGCGGCGCCGACGCTCGACCAGTTTGCCGATCGTCCGCTGTACGTCGTCCTCGTCACGCCCAACTGGGACGAATACGCCGCCCGCCCCGTCAGCGCAGGCTGCGACTGGTACACGGCCTGCGTGCCGCTCGACGACATGGCGAGCTTCCAGCTCAAGGCCGCGGGTCCAAGCGCGTGCTCGCCGGGCGACGCTTCCGGTGCCTTCGACGTCTCCGGGATACGGGGCTCGAAGGAGCTCTGGGTGCACTACACGGGAAGCGCGCTAGCCGCCGACTATTCCGCCTTTCCCTCCGTCCCGCTCGGCGACGGCGCCTTTCGCCTCAGCACCGATCGGAGCGAGGTCGAAGCGCTCCTCTGCCCGCCGGGCAAACCCGACACGTCCGTCCCGGACGGCTACACGAAGCTGCACGTGCGCTGGCCGTGGGGAGAGCCCGACCGGACCGGCTTCCCCGGGACCGCCTGCGGCGACGAGGCGCTCGGCTTCGACGTGCCACCGTACCCCACGAGCTTGAGGGTGGAGCGCGAGGGCTGCGCGTCGTCGCACGCGACGCTCGAGTTTCAGGACAACTCTTGCCCCTGGTACAGCGTGCTGATCCCGAGCGCCGAGTGGACCGGGCGCGTCACGCTGCGGTATCCCGACAATCAGGTTCAGCTCTTCACCCCCGCCATCCCCTTGCCGCAGCCGCGCGCCGCCGATGAGTACTGGCTCGGCTACGCGGGCGCGCCGGACGACGTCGCCACCTTCGGCACGGCGTGCATGAACTTCTCGCAGCGCACCAACGCTTACTATTTCTATACGGAGAACCCGGGGCCCGGCTACGTCGGCTGCGGCTCGACGTCGGACGTTCCGGTGGATCCCTGCAACCCGCCCGTCCCCGACGGGTACTCAACGGTCCACTTTCGCTACATTTGGGCCGGGCAGAAGACGTTCACGTTCTTCCCAAAGCCCGAGCTGATGCCCCGCTGGATCGTGCTCGAGGTCAACGGGGGTGGGGGCGACAAGGACGTCATCTGCTTTCGTGAAGCGGACCGGCCGTGGTTCAACTGTCCGGTGCCGGACAGCGAGTTTTACCCTGGCGCCACCTGGCGCGCGGTCGACAAGGGGCACGATCCCGAGTGGAACACGGTGGCCGCGCGTCCGTTCCCCGCGACGCCGGGCGAGTACTGGTTGCGCTGGCACTATGGCAAGCCGGACATCCCGGCGACCAGCGAGTTCAAGTTCTACGACTACTACCCGGACGGCACCGGCGGCGACTGGTCGGCGACCGGCGAGTGGGGCGACCAGAGCTGCGCGCCGAAGCCCCCACCGACGCCGCTGGAGGTCGGGTTCGGCGAGTGGTTCCCGTACGATCGCACCGGCTACGCCTACCCGTTCGGCTCCTCCTTGGCCCGTACGTTCCCCGATCCGGACACGGTCCAGGATCTGCTGAACACCTTCGTCTTCGAGCGTTACTTGATCTGGAGGGAGAACTACGTCGAGCGTGGCGCGCTGGTGTGCGGCGACGGCACGGCGCGGGTCCGCACCGATCCTCCGGAGACGGTGAGCGAGGGCCAAGGGTACGGCATGGCGCTCGCAGCTGTCATTGGCGACAAGCCCTTGTTCGACGAGCTCTGGCGGTTCGTGCGCCACAACCTGTCGCAGTCGGCCAAGAAGTTCTGTGGTGGGCTGATGGGTTGGATGTGGGACGGCGCGTCGACCTGCCGTCCCATCGACTCGACCTGCGATCCGGACAGCGGTGCGTGCGGCGGCAACCAGGACAGCGCCTTCGACGGGGACGTCGACATCGGTATCGCGCTGGTGTTCGCGGCGCGTCAGTGGCCGGAGTACACGGAGGCGGCGGTGAGCTGGATCTTGAAGATGGAGTGCGAGGTGAACGCGGCCTATGACGGCACCTTCCACTACCCAACGCCCGGCGACACCTGGGACAAGTCGTGTGAACGCTACCCTGACGAGCCGTGCTTCTTCCGTCCGGGATACGAGGGGAGCGTGAACCTGTCGTACTACCCACCGGGGTACTTCCGTGTGTTCGGCGACTTTCTGGCGGCCTCGCTCGATCGAAGGGTCCACGACGCCGCCGCGCGCGAGCAGCACCGTGCCTTTTGGTACAAGACGGCCGAGACGGTGTACGAGCTGCTCGAGCGTTGCTACGACCAGCCCGGCGTCCACCCGGCGCTGGTCACCGACTGGGGCCACTACGGCACGCCCTGCGATGCCAACACGGACAACTACAACTGGGCGCGAGCCCTGTGGCGCGTCGCCGTCGACGCGGCGTGGTTCGGAAACCGCAGCGACCTGCCGGAGAATCGCGCTGGATCCTCGCGGCACTACCCGCCCAAGAGCCAGATGCAGGCGAAAATCGAGCACATTCAGGAGTACTTCGCGGGCTTCCATCAGCAGAACCCCCCAGAGCCGAACGCCAACCGCTTCTCCACCCTCTGCGACAGCCTGACCCCGGACGGCGCGACCAGCGGGTGCGATCCGGCGTTTGGACACAACTCCTACTTCGTCAATACCGCCATGAGCACCTACGCGGTCGTGTTCGACAACGGCGGCGCGACCACGCCAGCCATTCGGCGCGAGGCGCTCGAGGAGGCCGTCTCCACCACGGTGCAGAACGACCGCTACTATCAGGAGTCGATCGGCGTCTACACGCTGCTGTTCTTGACCGGCAACTTCCCGAACCCCATGGAGGTGCCGCGGTGATCGCCAGCGGACGGCCGCGGTGGCTGGGCGCGCTGACGATCTGTGCTCTTGCGTCCGGCTGCCAAGCGGACCCCAAAGGGGGCGGGCGGCCACCGGAGCCGTCGGGCAGCGCTGCGGGCGCGCCGGCCTCAACAGTGTCCGACGCCGGACCAAGCGGCGAAGGCGGCGCGCCCCAGAGCGTCGAGGCGGGCAGCGAGGCGGGCGACGTCGCGCCTGGCCCCTCGAGCGCGGGCGGCTCGAGCCTGCCAGCGGGCGACGCCGGTGCCGGCGCCGACCCGGGCTATGTCTCTTCTTGTGAAGCTCAGGGCTGCACCTCGGACGAGCGTTGCCTCGAAGGGCCGGCGGGGACCTACTGTGCTCACCCCTGTCCGGGTCAACCCTGCCCGCCCGGCGCGGCCGTGCCGTACTGCACGCGGACGGGCGGTGTCATTTGTACCGCTGAGTGAGCGCTCGATCGGCGCGCCATGACAGGCGCCCCGCTCACCGAAACGAAGTTGACAGCGCCCCCCGATCGTTAAAGCTTCCGGCAAGCGTGTCTGCCTCGTTCTGCCTTTCGCTCCTCCTCGGGCTGCTCCTTAGCAGCGGGGGAGAGGTGTGAAACGCCGCAAAACGTAGCGAACCCAGCGTTTCTCGAAGCTCAGTCAGATCGTCCAGGTGATGGCCGACGCCCGAGGGCAAGAGCTCTCGTCGGCCGAGATCGCGCAGGCGTTCGAGGAGGAGTACCTGCGCGCGCCCGAGCCGTATGCTCTGCACGACGTTGGGGTGGAGCGACGCTCCGACGGCACGGCCTGCGCGGTGGTCGCCCAGCTCCAGGCCGGGAGCCAGCGCCATGAAGCACGCCGTGTCGGCAACGGCCCCGTCGACGCCTTCGCGGCCGCCGCGGCGACCGTCATGTCCAGATTCGACTGAGACCCTGATCGGCTCTACGAACGGATGGGGCTTGCAAACCGGCTCAGGCGCGAAGCGGGCACGGCGCGTCGCCACGCCCGCTTGGTGGGGGACGGGCTTGCAAACATACGGACGACCATCGACGCCTTGGAGCGCGCAGCGGGGCGCTCAAAGCGTCAGGAGCCGGACGCTCGGAAAGCACGTCTTTAGCCGATCCAAATCGTCGAAATCCGCCGTGAGGACGCGGTCGCCCCTGCGCGCCGCGGATGCCATGACGATGGCGTCGACCACACCGGCGCCCGTGACCGCGGCGATGGCTTCACCAGCGAGCCGCGCGAGGTCGTCGAACAGCGGCTCGATCACGCAGACGTCCAGCAACTTGGCGATGCGTGCCGAACGAGCCCCGCCCCGCCACGCTTCCGCGATGACCGGCGTCGGAACGGTCAACTCCAGGCCGCGCAACTGAGCGCTCTTCAGGTGCAACAGGAGCCGTCGGTCGAAACGCTCGAAGCCGATCACCGCGCCGGTGTCCAGGGTCAGTCCTGCCATTGGGCTTCGATCGAGGCTAGCTCTTCCGCCGTGATATGTCCGTGCTCAGCTTCGTATTCCGCGATGATCTTCTGCAGGCCGCGGCGCCGCAATTCTCGGCCGAGCGCTTCCGTCACCTCCGCACTCAGGGTACGTCCGGAGCGCTTGGCTTCCTTCTGCATCGCTCGAAGGACGCCTTCGTCCACCGTGAGAGAGATCTTCTTGGCCCGTCCACGCGGAGAGGAACGCGCCGAACGCGATGATCCTCCCAGAGCTCGATCCGGGTGGGAGGGTTTGCTCGCACGAGACTTGAGCATACAAGTATCCTACTAGAGGTAGGATAGATTGGCAAACCGGTCGGCGCCGCCATCGCGGAATCGCGGAATCGCGGAGACCGCGGCGACGCGAGGCGGTCGCAGCCATGCGACGCCAGCCCCAGAGACCGAGAGCCGCTGTGCGCTCCCACCTCGGAACTTTCGCGATCGGCCGCGGTCAGAGCCTGGGTGCGCGACGCAGACACCGAAGGCGCCTGGTGGACGAAGCGGCGGTGGCTGAGCCTGGCCGCCGCGGCCGCGATCACGTGTTCGAACGTGCCGAATCCCGCCCAACCGGCGCCTTCGAGCGCGCCAAGCGCGCCAAGCGCTCCGAACGCGAGCCTCGCGCCGGTTCGAGCGACGCCCGCGGCGGGGACCACGCTGCAGGATCGCCCGCCCCCTCCGCGCGTCCTCACACCGATGGCCGGCGAGCCGAGCGCGTCGAGTCTAACGCAGGTGCGGCTGCAGCCGTCGAGCTGCGGGGCGGCGGGTGAGCTCGCGATCGAACGCACGGAGGCGCTGGTCCGCCAGATGCGCGCGGAGCTCGAGGCGAGCTTCCGAGACTGGAAAGCGAACCGCACGCGTCACTGCCGGCCACGACGCACGTCAGGTGGCAGATTGGGGGGATCGCACTCAGTGCGCTCTTCTGGCCCCGCGGGTCTCGGGCGCAGTGGCCTCAGTGTGGGCGGGATCGGCGCGGGCGCGGGGAGCGGCGCCGGCGCCGAGGGCTCCGCCGCGGTCCCCGCGCGGTTCTCCGGAACGAACACTCAAGTAGCCAGCGTGGACGAAGCCGACATCGTCAAGACCGACGGCCACTACGTGTACGTCGTCATGAACGGCGCGCTCCGCATCCTCGAAGCGCGCCGGCCGCGGCTGGTCTCGACGACACCGCTCGACGGAGACGTCAAGGAGCTCTTCGTGGAGGGGGATCGCGCCGTCGTCTACGTCGCGAACGGAGGCAGCGGTCGCCCGCGCTGCACCTACGGCTACGATTGCCAGTTCAGCGGGGACGGCAGCGCGACCCGCATTCTGGTGCTGGACCTCAGCGACCGCGTGCGGCCGCGCGTGGCGCGCGAGCTCAAACTCTCCGGGTCGCTCATCGCCTCCCGCCGCATCGGCCATGCCGTGCACACGGTCGTGAGCGACGGGGACGACGACTGGCCCCCCTACTGGACCTGGCCAGCGGGGACGCCGTACTGCGGCCTGCGAGAGAGCGTGGTGCGCGCGCGGTTCGCGGCGCTCGAGCGCGACAACGAGCGCCGCATCCGGGAGAAGCTCGGCGCCTTCACCCCGAGGATGCGCGACCGCGGGCAGCCGGTGGCGCTGTGCTCGAACCTGGTGACCACCCCTATCCTCGATGGCAACGTCTTCACCACCCTCATCTCGTTCGACCTCGGCGCGGATGACGCGCCCGCCCGCACCGTAACGGTGCAGAGCCGCCCGGGCGCGGTGTTCGCGTCGTCGCAGGCGCTCTATCTGACGGTCACGCATCGAAAGAGCGCCTCACCGAGCCGCTGGTACTCCTTTTGGCCCTCGACGGACGAAGTGAGCGACGTCCACAAGTTTCGCATCGGCAGCGAACCGGCAGCGACCGCGTATGTCGGCAGCGGCGTCGTTCCCGGCCACGTGCTCAACCAGTTCTCGATGGACGAGTGGCACGGCTACCTGCGCGTCGCGACGACCCGCGGGCGTGTGCCCGATCCGGCGGTGCAGAGCGCGGTATCGATCCTGGCCGAAGCGCCCGGTGGGAACCTCGTGCGCGTCGGCGCCGTCGACGAGATCGCGCCTGGAGAGGACATCCGGTCCGTGCGCTTCGACGGCGATCGCGGCTACGTCGTCACCTTCAAGAAGACCGATCCGCTGTTCGTGCTCGACCTGTACGCTCCCGATCAGCCCCGCATCCTGGGCGAGCTGAAGATCCCCGGCTTCTCCACCTACCTGCAGCGCATCGACGCGGACCACCTGCTCTCGATCGGCTTCGACGCCGACGACCGCGGCAGGTTTGCCTATTTCGACGGGTTGCTCCTCCAGCTCTTCGACGTCGCCGAGCCGACGCGGCCCCGGCTCTTGCACAGGGAGAAGATCGGCACGCGCGGATCGAGCTCCGAGGCCGCCACGAACCACCTCGCCTTCAACTACTTCGGCGAGCGCAGACGGCTCGGCCGCGTGCAGCACGACGACCCAACCCCAACCTGCGGCACCTGGTGGTCGCGGGCGACCTCCCACGTCAAACGCAGCCTGTTCGTCGACGACCTCGTCTACTCGATCGCGACCGACCGCGTGAAAGTGCAGCACCTGGATCGCTTCGGCGTCGACGTCGCCGACATCGCGCTGGCACCGTAGCTCGGGCTGGCACGCCAACCGGGGATGGCGCCGCGCGGGCGGGTAGCGTCCTATTGAACGATTCGAAATTCTTCACGACGCAGAGTACGAAAAAGAGGTTGCAACCTGGCGCAGGCGCCAAGCGGGCACGGCGTCTCACTTTGCCCGCTTGGCGGGGGACAGGCGTGCAAAAACGAATGGACGAGCCAGGGCTGTGAAGTGGAGTGTGCATGACCTCGTGCTCTGAGTGGCGCGCCGTGCGATGGCTCCGTCACGGCACCGGGTTCGATTCCCGGGGCCTTCGCGCCCCCTCTGCGATGCTGGGCAACATGAAGAAGCGTGACTTGATGGCGCCTGACACGGAGCCGACGGATTTTTGAGTTGGCGCTGGTCATGCGTGAGGCGCGCGAAGGTAGCCGTGCGGCGCCGGGCGCGCGCCGATGCGTGGATCTCTCGTGGATCTCCGCACGCCTGAAGGAGGCTCACGCCTTGGCGCGCGCGAACAGAAGCGCCGCGGGTGACGCAAAAGGCGAGCCCAGATGACCGGGGGCGACCAACCGTTTCAGGTGTCTCAGGACGCCGCCGTGCGGTGGCTCAGGGAGATGCGGCGGCGAGCCAGGTCGACGGACAGGACGCGGACCTTCAGCTTTTCGCCGACGCGGGCCACTTCATGGGGATCGCGCACGAAGCGATCGGAGAGCTGGCTGATGTGGACGAGGCCATCCTGGTGCACGCCAAGGTCCACGAAGGCGCCGAAGGCGGTCACGTTGGTGATCACGCCTTCGAGGACCATGCCGGGTTTTAGGTCCTCTATCGAGCGGATGTCGTCCCGGAAGGTCGGTGGCTCGAAGCTGCTCCGCGGGTCCCGACCCGGTTTCTGCAGCTCCAGGACGATGTCGCGGAGGGTGGGCTCATGGATTTCATCGTCGAAGTAGCGCGAGATCTCGATGCGCTGCGCTAGCTCGGCGTTGCCGACGAGCGCCTCCTTCCGGACCCCCAGGTCGGCGGCCATGCGGGCCACGAGCGCGTAGCGCTCCGGGTGCACCGCGGAGCGGTCCAGCGCCTCGCTGCTCTCGCGGACTCTCAGAAAGCCCGCCGCCTGC
Source organism: Pseudomonadota bacterium (assembly GCA_023418705.1). GTDB lineage: Bacteria > Myxococcota_A > Polyangia > Polyangiales > Polyangiaceae > JAEZYZ01. Next base: position 22,060 of record JAEZYZ010000086.1, read on the forward strand.
TCGAACGCTCGCTTGCCAAGGCCCTTGACCACGAGCAATGCGCGTCGGTCGCGAAACGGGCCCCCGCTGTCGCGGTGCTCCACGATGCTGCGCGCAAGTTTTGGCCCAATGCCGGAGACATAGGAGAGGAGCGGCGCGCTCGCCGTGTTGAGCTCCACGCCGACGGCGTTGACGCAGGTTTCCACCACCTGATCGAGCTGCTTGCCGAGCAGCGCCTGATCGACATCGTGTTGGTACTGCCCGACGCCGATCGACTTTGGATCTACCTTGACGAGCTCCGCCAATGGGTCCTGGAGGCGGCGGGCTATGGAGATGGCGCCGCGGATGGTCAGGTCGAGATCCGGGAACTCCTCGCGGGCGGTCTCGCTGGCGCTGTAGACGCTGGCGCCGGCCTCGCTCACCAAAACCACATAGACGTCCTGGCCTTCGAGCAATGGACGGACGAAGCTCTCCGTCTCGCGCCCGGCGGTGCCATTGCCGATCGCGACGGCGCGCGGGGCATGCCGCTTCAAGAAGGCGAGCAGCGTCGTCGCTGCTTGCTGCTTCTCCGCCTCACCGCGAAACGGGTAGATGGTGACATGGGCCAGGAAGCGTCCGGTGGCATCGATGGCCGCCACCTTGCACCCGGTGCGAAGCCCCGGGTCGATGCCGACCACGGGCGCCGAGCCCAGCGGGGCGGCCATGAGCAAGTTCTGCAGATTGCCGGCAAATACGCGCACGGCCTCTCGATCCGCTCGTTCCTTGAGCTCCGCTCGCACGTCGGTCTCCACCGAGTCGGCCAGGCGTTTTCGGAGAGCGTCCGAAATCGCGGCGCGCAGTTCCCGAGCGAAGGGCGAGGCGGGACGTAGGCCCCGCAAGCGCTCGACGCGCGCTTCCAGGCTTTCGAGCTCGACCTCGATCCCAACCCGCAATACCCCGGCGTCCTCACCTCGCAGGACGGCCAGCCAGCGATGCGACGGGATGCGGGCCGCGGGTTCGGAGTAGTCGTAGTAGTCCTCGAAGCGGGTGCGACCAAGCTCCGCGACCTTGCTCTTGATCGGGCGGGCGCGCACGACCCCTCGTCCCCGATATTCCTCGCGCACGAGGGATCGCACGCGGGCGTCCTCGACGACGCTCTCCACCACGATGTCGCGCGCTCCGCTGAGGGCGGCAGCAACGTCGGGCACGTCCCTGCTTGGATCCACGAACGACAGCGCCTCCCGCTGCGGATCCCCTCCGGCTGGCTGCTCCAGGATGCGGCGAGCCAGCGGCTCGAGACCGCGCTCTCGAGCCATCGTCGCCTTGGTGCGGCGCTTGGGACGAAACGGCAGGTAGAGGTCTTCGAGCTCGGCTTTGGTCGAACATCCGAGCACTCGGGCGCGCAGGTCCGGGTCGAGCTTGCCCTGCTCCTCCAGGGAACGCAGCACGGCCCCACGGCGGGCGTTCAGCTCCTGCAGCGCCGCGTGCCGCTCTGCCAACGTGCGGAGCTGCACCTCGTCCAATCCGCCGGTGCGCTCCTTGCGGTAGCGCGCGATGAACGGGACCGTGGCCCCCTCCCCGAGCAAATCCAGAGCGGCCGTGACACCACGGACTGGGAGCTTCAGCTCGGAGGCGAGCTGCGGAATGACTGAGGCGCCGTCGGAGGCCATCGGGGACGAGGCTACTATGCCCTCGCGGGTGCTGCGACCGCGTCGGCGGACCTTCGGAGCGGCCGCGCCCCGCTGAGCCGCTCCCTTTCGAGCACGAGGGAGCGGTGGTATGGGCCGGCTGAATGTCGCCCTCTGAACGCCCGCGCGCGGTGCTGATTGCGGTGAAGCTGCCGGACGTGGACGAGGCGTCGCTAACGGCGAGCCTGGACGAGTTCGAACGCCTCGTGACCACGCTGGGATACCAGGTGGTGGCGCGGCTGGTTCAAGCTCGCAGCAGCCTCTCTCCCGCCGCCGTTTTGGGCGAGGGCAAGCTCAAGGAGCTCGCTGAGCTGACGGGCGCCGACGCGACGGACGATGGGCCCGCGCAGACGGGCGCCACACCCAAGGTCGAGCTGGTGGCCGTGGACCATGATCTGTCCCCCAGTCAACTTCGGAATCTGGAGCGGGCAGCGGGCACGGACGTGCTCGATCGTACCGGGGTGATCATCGAAATTTTTCATCGGCACGCCCGCAGCCGCGAGGCGCGCCTTCAGGTCGAGATCGCCCGTTTGAGCTACGACGTGCCGCGGCTGCGCGAGTCCCCGCGTGGGCGAGAGCGACAGCGCGGCCGCGGCGCCGGCGAAGCCGGGCTCGAGCTCGACCGCCGGCGGGTGCGGGATCGCATCGCCGAGCTGAGGGCACAGCTCGATGCGATCCAAAAGGAACAAGGGGTGCGGCGGGCCCGGCGCAAGGATGTCCGGCGCGTGGCGCTCGTGGGGTACACCAACGCTGGCAAGTCGTCGCTCATGCGAGGGCTGACGGGCAGCGATGTCTACGTAGAAGACAAGCTGTTCGCGACCTTGGACACGACGGTCCGAGCGATTCAGCCCGAAACGCGGCCGCGCATCGTGGTGAGCGATACGGTCGGGTTCATCAAGAAGCTGCCGCACGACTTGGTCGCGAGCTTCAAATCCACCCTGGACGAAGCGCTCGAGGCGGACCTGTTGCTGCATGTCGTGGATGCCGCCGATCCCGAATGGGACAACCAGCGCCAGGTGACCCGCCAGATATTGGCAGAGATCGGCGCTGACGAGATCCCGACCCAGCTCGTCATGAACAAGAGCGATCAGCTGTCCGCCGAAGCGCTCCAAGCGCTGCGTCACGCCGAGCCCGCGGCGTGGTTCGTCTCCGCGCGCGCGCCCGAAGGCCTTGCGACGGTGCGCCAGGGCATCATCGAGTTCTTCGAGTCACGCTATGAAGAGGCGGAGATCCTGGTCGCCTATTCCGAACAGCGCTTCGTCTCGGAGTTGCACGAGCTGGGTCGCGTCCTGGAGGAGCGCTATGAGGACGATGGTGTGCGGGTCCTTGTGCGCTCCGATCGCGAGACCCTCGATCGAGTTCGATCTCGCTTGGGTAGGCGGACATAGGGGTGTGCGGGTCGCAACGGACCCGAAGCTCACCTGATTTCGCCCCGTACCAACCGGACTGCAGAATTCGGCGAACGTCGCCGGCAAGCGTCCGCGAGCAACGAGTGCGCTGCTCGTGGTCGCCCCGTCGGATACCCGTCAAAGCAGCGAGGTTCTGTCCAAGTGGGCAGCGACGCGTTCCTGGACCACGTCGGGCGCGCGTTCTGCTACCTCTTGCCAAGTCTCGCGGACCTTCCGGGCAAATTCAGAGAGGTCACTCATGATGAGGGGCGTGGGGGGGTGATGAGCTGGTCCTCGAACCATCGCCCGAGCACGGGCCGTGAAGCCGACGCAGCGTAGTCGGAGTCGAACTCGAAGGAGGCGTCGGCCGACTCGGGATGCGGCCGCAGCTCCCCGACCAGGGTCTCTCCGAGGAATACGCGGGCGGTCACGCCGATCGCCTCGTGAGCGCCGACAGCGATGGGGTGTCGTCACGGGCGAGCTCGGCGTGTTGTTCGAAGAACGCTTGGGTCGTGCGACGAAGTTCGTCATCGCGTCGCTCGAAGAACACCTCCACGTCGCCGCGCCGAAGGGCGTCCCGAGCTACGGCGTCGATTCCGTGAGAGACGAGGGAGGCCTCGTCCGTGCAGTCGCTGATGAGCTGCCGTGCCCCAATAGGTGCCTTCGGATGGAGGAGCTTATTGACGATCCCCTTGCCTCGTTGATGATCGCCCGCGGATCCGCGAATGATTGGACGGAGGAGGTCCGAGACGCCGCCACGAAAGAGTTGGCTGACATCGAGGCGGTCCCCCGTCATTAGGTCACGCGGCAGCCTCGCCAGGAGCGCGCAAATCAGCATCTTCCCCCGGGCGCTGCGCACAGTGGCCCCGGCCGTGCGGTCCCAATCCTCGAGAACTATGTCACCCGGGAGGCCGGTTCGACGTAGCAGTGCTTGGACGGATTCGTCTTCGTTGTCGCCTACGTCGTCGACATGTTGTTGCATCGTCCCCGAGGCGCCTCCGAGCCTTTCGCCAAGCGAGCCACGCCAGAGCCATCTCTTCATCAGAATCAGGCTCCGCTCGCTGGGATTCTTATGAATAGAGAAGAAGCGCGACAGAACTACCACGGGCAGCTCGTACGGCTGCACCGCAACGTGAGGGATGTGCGCGACGTCGCGCAAAAACTCGATGGTGGCGCGGAGCGCGCTTGCCGTGCGGACGAGATCCGCCTGTGCGTCCTCGACGTCGAGTTTGCGCGGATCGAGGCGCCCCACCTGAGCGCCACGAATTGCTTCGAACGCCTTCAAGATGGTGCTGTGCTCGAGGGCACCGAAGCCAAGATCGCTCAGCCGTGCGTTGACGAGCGCGAGCCCGGCAGCTCCGCCCTGCGCGATGCGGGACCCAATGAGCGCTTCGAACACCTCTTCGCGGCGCATCTGCTTACCCGTGCTGTTGACGCGGTCGAAGACATGTCGGAGCACGTCGACATCCGCGCCTTCGACGACGTATAGTCCTAGCCTGTACTCGCGGATGCGCTTGCCGAGCTCGAAGTAGCGCCGCCGGTCTTCGAGCGATAGCCACTGCGGAACCCATTCCGAGAGCGAGGCGGCGTCGAGCACGAGATAGAGGGGTACTTCCGGAAGCTCGTCGTTTCGCTGGCTCGGGGCCCTGGGTTCCAGCTCCTCTGGCGTTAGGGCACGCGTGCGGACTTCCTCGTTCTCTAGATCGAAGACGAGCGCACTCTCTTTGGGCTTCGGCTTGCGCCCGAGCGCCTCCCACAACGTGGTCAGGCGCTGCTGCCCGTCGACGACGAGGTACTGGTCGCCCGCCGCTGTCGCCATGCTTACAGCATCGAGCGGGCGCCCGACCTCCGTCTGGGTTGGAGGATTCTTCCAGAGAAGCAACGTGCCAACTGGATACCCTCGATAGATGCTGTCCAAGAGCGCGCGTCTATCGGCTGGCTCCCAGCGGAAAGGTCGCTGAAAGCTTGGCATACGAAGGCGTCCCTCGGAGGCGAGCTTGATAACGTCTTCGATCGCAATCGATTCCGCCTTGGCGGCCGTCCTCATGCGCGGGGGAGGCACCTTGCTGCCCTGTTGGCTGGCGTGGGACATGGTTGGAGCATAGCGTGTCCGCGCACGGTTTGTCGCCACGCTGCGGGCCTGGCCGCCGGTGATCATCCGGTGCCGGTAGACGCAGTTTGCTCACGGATCGCCGAACTGGTGGGTGAAACGGCCTCAGGGCGCCGCATCCATCCAAAGCACAGCCAGATCGAGCTCGATGGCGTCGAAGGGTTGGGCGCGCACGCGGTCGTTCTCCCGATTGGCGCCGATTCGCACCCAGCCTTCGGAGCGGAGGGCGTGCACTTCGAGCAGTCGCTGATCGGGGTTCACGAGCCAGGCATAACGCACCTCCGCACGCGCATAGATGGCGAGCTTGTCCGTGCGATCGCGCTGCTCCGTCGAAGGGGAGATGACCTCGCAGACCCAGTCCGGCGAAAGCGTCAGATACGGCTCGCGAGGGACTACCGGCAAGCGCTCGCGCCGCCAGGCTGCCAGATCGGGCACGAGGATATCCCCGCCGAGGTGGAGCTCCGGCTCGTGCAGAATCAGCCAGCCTCCAGGTCCGCCCCGGCCGCGTTTGAATGGAGGGCCTAGCTCTTCTCCGAGCGCGCTCGCCGCCGCGGCGTGCGGCAGCGCCGGGCGCGGGCTGAGCCGAAGCTCGCCGCCGAGAATTTCCGCCACCATGTTGGACGGGGCAGCTAGGACATCCTCGTAGGTCGCCCGGCGCTTGGCTGGCTCGGACATCGACACATTCTATCACTCCGGATCGAGGCGGTCGAGGCAGCCCGGAAGCGATCCTGCGAGGAGGATCCCTAGCCGCCATCCCCCCGCGTGTAGCGGTGCTTCACGCCGGCGGGGAAGTACTCCGGGTCGCGCAGCGGGCGCAGCACGACGTGCGGGGTGCGGCGATCGGTTGGAGCGTAGCTCCGGAACTCGCTGTTGACGCGCTCGATCTCGCGGCGGATGTCGCGGGCGAGATCGGCGGAGAGCTCCGCGCTTTCGGTGACGCCGGACGCCAGCTCCACCGTGACGCGCAGGCCGGCGTTTTCGTCGGCGTCGCGGGTCACCTCGAGCACGAACTTGCCGGTGACGTGGCGTGCGATCTCGGGCTGCTCCAGCGCGGGAGCGACGTTCTCCGGGTACACGTTCGCGCCGTAGAAGGAGACGGCGAAGCTCGAGCGGCCGAAGACGTAGACGAAGGGGAGCTCGCGTCGAGGCTCACCCTCACTCGAGACATCGACGCCCGCTGCCGCTAGCCGCGCGGCGAGCACCTGGGGTGGGAAGAGCCCGCCGCGGTCGAAGATCCGGTAGCGGAGGAGGGGCGCGCCGCCATCCCCCGAGAAGACGAGCTCGCCGTCGATGCTCTCGAAGTAGCGGTCGCACGGGTCGTATTGGGCCAGCGTTGGCAGCTGCGCCGAGCCAAATAGCTCCTCGGCCAAGGCTGGCCGCTCGGACAGAGCGCGGCGGATGCGGATGCTCCAGGGGGTCTCGTTCGCGAGCACGCCGCCGTCTGCGGTGCCGTAAAGGGACGCGGTCGCGCGCGCGGGGTCCCGCGCACCGATGCGCTCGCAGACCAGGCGGCGCCAGGCCTCGCTGAACACTTCACCCGCGAGCACCAGCCGTACGCGGAGCGCCGACCAGTCGAGCCCGTCGGCGCGGCCGGCGTCGATGGCGTCTTTCACGAACGGCGGGTAGCCGAAGAGCACCACCTGCTCGAAGCGCGGCCCGAGCTCGCGCACCACCCGCAGGATCTCCGCGATGTTGTTGCCAGGGGTGACGAGCGTGATCGGATAGCCCGCGCTGGCCAGGTGACGGCAGCAGTCGGTGGTGTACATGCCGCCGACCCAGGTGCCGAGCGCGAAGCACACCACGCCGAGGGTGGAGCGCTCGCGCGCCTCGAAGGCGTCGGCCAGCACCTGCTCGAAGCGGCGCGCGGTGGCAAGCTCATCGGTGACGAAGCGCGGCCACACCGTCGGCTGCCCCGTGGAGCCGGAGGACACGGCGAGCATGTCGCAGGCGTCGAGCGCTCCGTCTCGGCAGAGCGCCGCGAGCGAGTGCGCTTGGTGGTAGCTCTGTTTGCTGGTGAACGGGAGCTCACGGAAGGCCTCCAGGGTCGTGACCCGGGCCGGGTCGACGCCGTGATGCGCAAGAAAGGCAGCGTACGCGGGCACGCTGCGCGCCGCGTCTTCGAACAGCGCCAGGACCCGGCGCTCGGCCTCGGGCGCGGCCGCCAAGGTCGTGTCGAGATCCGTCGCGTAGAACTCGCGCAGCGCGCGGAGCGTGCGGTCGCGTTGTGCCGGGCGGAAGGTCGCCATGCCCGCTAGCGTCAGGCTACGGCGCGGGCGGCGCGACCTGCTTCAGCCAAGGAGGGCCCCAACCGGACGGGGCAGGACGCTCTCGGCGCCTGCCCCTGATCCTCCGGTGACCGGTGAGCAGGTCCTGGACCGCACACCGCGCGCCGACTCGTGGCTCAGTCGTAGCCGCAGACGTTGTTGACGCCCCCAGCGTACTGTGCGCCGCGATGGGCACCGTCGAACGAGCAGCAGTCGCCGTAGTTGGCGCACGCTTCATCGCAGTAGCAGGAGCCGCTGGCGTAAAAGCCACCGCAAGCGATATTGCAGACGTGGGTCGGTCCCTGCCCGGAGCAGGTCAAGACCGGCGAATTTGCGCAAGCGTCGTGGACGCGGCGGTAAATGCGCGCCTCCTTGATGGCGACACCCCAGTCACCCGTGCCGGGAGAAACCTGCATGTTGTTGAAGCGGAGGCGAACGCCGCTGCCGAACGCTTGGGCATTGTTGCGCAGATCGACCACCTGAGTCCCACCCGAGCCCGTGAGGGTCGCGATGTCGATCCAGTTGGAACCGTTTTCCGTAACTTGCACGGTGAAGTTGCTCGCGTAGGTGGTCCCCCACTCGATCTCCAGGTGATGGAGCATCCGGAGCTCTCCCAGATCGAAGGCAATCGTCGTCCCGGGGGTTTGCGGCGCCATCCAACGGGTGCTCGATGACCCGTCGATCGCGTTGTTGACCGGGAATTGGTGGAACGCGGGAGCTGTCACGCCGGCGGGGACGAGCGCCTTGACCCGCGCCTGCGAGCCGTTCGGCAGGCTGTGCAACGAACCACAATCGTAGTCGTCGAAGCCGAAACCGAGCGCCGCACCCGTCGCCTTCGCGGGGTTGGTCCTCACATGGTTGCGCCAGCCGATGCCAACCTCGTCACCATCGATGGCCGCGCCCCACAAGCTCGCGAGCGTCGAGCCTCCGCCGGAGTTCAGGTTGCGAGGGAACAGCCCGCTCGGCAGGCCACCATGGAACTGCCACAGAGAGCTCCGCTCGAACGTCATGGGCAGGCCGCCGATCGTTGCGACGACTGCCCCACTTCCCGAGATGGCGACGTCGTAAGCTGGCACGGGCAGGACGCAAGCCCGGAGTGCTCCGGCGTCCAGGTTGGCAGGCACGTCTTTGACCAAGTCGATGAAGTGCACGTTGCTGCCGTCCGTGACGACCAACGAGTTGCCGCTCAGCTCGAGCTTGGTGCCAAACGCCGGAGGGGCGCTCCAGCTGGGCGGATGGACGCGGAAGGCGAACTGCCACGGGTTGGAAGCGCTGGCCCGCTGGTAGATATTGACGTAGCGCGAGCCGTTCTGGTGAGTCACCGAAGCGGCCAGGCGGTTCCCGCTCTGGGAAACGGGACCTTGCAGGCTCTCAGAGCTTCCAGCGGGGACGACGGTTTCGGCCCAAGCGCCGTTCCAGCTCATCCGAACCAGCTTGTCGGAGGTGCTCAGGACGAGCTCATTGCCGGTGAGGGACATCCCGAGGATCTGTTCGTTGGCTGCGAACGCGGTCGGACGTAAAACGGTCACCTGCGGAAGCGCCGTGCAGGTCATGCGCAGGAAGTCAGGCAGCCCTTGGCCGTCATCGGGTGCGACGTTGCAGGTCACACAATTCGGGATTTCGCCGTTGGGACCCAGCGGTCCGCAGCTCTCGAATTCACCCGAGGCGTTCTTGCCGACCAGGAGGACCGCGTCCTTCGCCACGTTGGGCGCGAAGGGGAAGTTCTGGATTTTCGCCGCGAGCCAGCTCTCCGACAAGCCCACCAGGTTGCCGAAGCGGGTCCCCGGATGGATGGTCGTGGTTGCATAGGAGCGGAGAGGGACGTTGTCCTTGAATAGGTGCGCGCTCCCGTGCAAGCTGCCTGGCGTGTTGGAATCCGTGTCCGCGCCGTAAAAGGTGTAGGCGCCCTTTTGCGCGATGTCTCGACCGGCCTCGGTGAACGTCGCCGCATCCGTGCCTGGCTTGCCCATCAGGACGAGCGCGTCTGCCTGGCTCGCCAAGCTCGCGTCTTCTTCGCTTCCGAGGGCGCAGGCCGAAAACAAGGGCAGGAGCAGGGCGATGCCGCCAAATTTCTGTGGTTTCATGGTGTTTTCAGTCTTGGTTCTTTCTTGGCGCGGGAGCTTCGGGCAGCCGTCGCGCGTGCCCAAGCCGGGTGCGCCAGTGCTCGGTTCTTAGAGCCAGGCCGCCTGGCGAACCTTCGCGCGGCCAAAGAACAAGGGAAAAATTAGGCTTCCCCGTGACAACGAAGGTCACCCCTTCGTTGTCGCAGTGGATCGACATCGGCAGCCCATCGCGGTCATGAAGGCACTCAACCCTCGCTCCCCCGACCTCGCAGCGGCGACGCAATTTCGGCATCCACCCCGGCGGTCGCGTTCCCACTTCACGAGCCGCTTGCGGCTGTCGCTTTCGCGCTGCCCGGAGGCGCCTTATGTTAGAATGAAGAGCGATGGACTCAGCCGAGCGGCGACGGGCGCGGGCGGAAATCCGCCGCGGGAGCTTCCCTGGCGAGGTAGTGCGCCTGGGCCAGGGCAAGCCCGCCTTGTACGAGGGCAAGACGCTGATCGAACGGTTGGCCTTGCAGACCGAGCTCGTCGCTCGTCAAAGCGCGCTCGCTGGGCATCCGCCGCACGGCCTGCGGCGCTCCGAGTGGCCAGGGGAAATCTTTGACATCGAGGAACGAAACCGTCGCGCTCGTCGATGACTTCAAAGATCTGCTCGTCGCTCTTGCAGATGAAGGCGTCGACTTCGTCCTGATCGGCGGCTGGGCGCTGGCACTGCATGGCTACGGGCGCGGCACGGACGACCTGGACGTCCTAGTGCGCCCTACCGCCGAAAACGCTAGCCGCGTGTTCCGAGCACTGTCGCAGTTCGGTGCGCCCGTCGCTGCGCATGGTGTCACCGAGGAGCTCTTCGCCCGTCAAGGCTACGGATACAGAATGGGCGTGAAACCTTACCTGATCGAGATCCTGACCAAGGTGGACGGCATCGATTTCGATGAAGCTGTCGATGGTGCAGGGCGATTCGAGCTCGAGGGCCGCTCAGTACCGTTCATCGGGCGTGCAGCGCTGTTGAAGAACAAGAGAGCTGCCGGACGTCCGAAGGACTTGGCGGACGTCGACTGGCTGGAGCGAAACCCTCCGAGCCGGCGCGAAAAATGAGATGATTGGGAGCACCGAGTCACGAAGACGTCGTCCTCGCTGCCACCGCCTGCAGCAGCCGCCGGACGCGCGGGTCGCGCAGCCACAAGCCGCCCCAGAGCAGGATCGCGACGTAGACCGGGAACAGGGTGTGGCTGAACAGGGGGTTGCCGATGCGGGCGTGGGTCGCGATCGCGCCGCCCAGGTAGCCCGTCCACAGGATGGCGCCGAGCACCGCCGTGCGCGGAACGAGGTACGCAGCGAGGCAGAGCAGCTCGAGCACGCCCAGGCCGAACATGGCCTGCGCGGGCCAGCCGAGGGTGGCGGAGGTTTCGGCGACCGCTGGCAGCTGCAAGACCTTCATCGCGGCGTCGAAGGCCAAAAACAGCACCGCCAGTCCGCTCAGGACGCGGCCGGTCCAGAGCTTCAGCGGCGTCGGGGCGGCGATGGGGTTCGATGAGGTCGTGGTCGACATGGGCAACTTTCTCCGTTCTTGGAGGTTTGGACTACGGGCCTCGCCGAAAATCATCGGTCGCGGGTTCATTTAGGGCGCCCGAGCCGCTTCATGCTCTCATGCACCGCCATGCCGAGGGGATGGTGAGCGCCTGCGGGGTCACGAGGCCCGTGTTATCTTGTCGAAGTGCAAGCAACGACCACCCCGCTGGCGGACGCCATCGCTCGGATCCTCGAGAAGCATCCCGAAATCGCAGCGGCGTGGCTTTTCGGATCCGAAGCGCGCGGGGAGGCCCGAGCTGGGAGCGATCTGGACATCGCCCTGCTGCTTCGCGCGCGCGGGAAGACAGCGCTCGATTGTCATCGTCTGCTGGGTTTGCTCGCCGCCGAGCTCGAATCGGTCGCGCCCGGCCGACCCATCGATCTGGTGCTGCTCGAGCCACAGGGCCCGGTTTTTTGCCACCGTGTGCTCTCCGAAGGCTCGTTGGTCTATGACGCGGATCCGGACCGGCGCATCGACTTCGAGTCCGACACCTACGTCCGCTACTTCGACTTCCGACCGACCTACGAGCTGGCATTGAGACAAGTCGGTGCCGGGATGCGTGAGTGGCTGGAGGGGCGTCGATGACGTTGGAAGACATCGAAGCGAAGCTCGACATTCTCCGCGACAATCTCGAAAAGCTGGCACAGCTCCCCCAAGCCACGTACGAGGAGTTCGTCGCCGATTTTCGCAACGTCGACAGCGCGCTACATCGACTGCAGACCAGCATCCAAGCGCTCATCGACATCGCGAGCTTCGCGACGGCAAAGCGGGCTCTGGGGGTTCCGAGAACGAGCCTCGACGCGCTGCAGAAACTGGAACACTCGGGGCTGTTGCCGGCCGGATCCAGCGCGCGTTTCGCGCCGGTGGTCGGCTTCCGAAATCGCTTCGTCCACCTCTACGATCGCGTAGACGCCCAAATCGTGTATCGGATCCTCACCGAAGACCGCGGCGGTATCGAAGAGCTCGCGCGGCTGCTGGTCGCGGCGGTCGAGCCGTGACGCGCGTTCGCTCGGCTGTCGCTCAGTTCTCGGTCCACACGTCGTCGTCCATCATCCAGAACGAGGTCGCGACGTTGGAGGGCTCGGCGCCTTCGACGGTGAAGACGCTGACGTAAAAGGCCGAGTAGCGGGGGTGGCGGCTCACGGCAGAAAAGCTGCCCTGGTCGGGCTCGAGCGACCACGCCGGCAGCCCCGCGGTTCGAAGCCGCCAGCTCAGGCCCTGGTCGGTCGAATGCCAGATAGCGTCGGCGTGCACCCCCGCGAAGGTGATCCAAACGTCGTCCGGCGCCCAGCGGTCCAGCGTGATGCCCACCACGGGACGAGCGGGCATGCCCGGGTCGTGCCGAAGGGCCCAGCTCGGGGCAGCAGCGTCGGGCGCGTTCGTGAAGAACACCCGGCCCAAGTTCGTGCCCACCCAGTAGGCCTGGTCGGTGCCCACCTCGATCTCGCGGATGCAGGTGATCCACTCGTCGTCGCCGAGTGAGAGACCGGCGTGCGTGGCCCGCGCGGCGCTGTCCCAGCTCTGCCCGTCGTCCTTGCTGACATAGGTGCCCGCTGCCGCCACCGCGATGAGCTCTCCCGTGGCCAGGAGGTTTCGCGACACGCTCCAGACGGGACTCGTCGGGCTCGCGGCATGCTCGCTGAACGCGTCGCGACCGGTGCTCCAGATCCGCGGCGCGTCGCCGGCGCCACCGAACGCTACCGAGATCAGGGGCGGCGACGCCGACGTGACGTGGATCGACGTGACCGGGAGGCTCGGCATCGGGGGGATGTTGGGGTTCAGCGGGCGGTGCAGCACGTTCCAGTCCGGCCGCACGTCGAGGCCGATGCCCATGAACAAGCTCCCGTCCGCGCACCCGACGTAGGTGTACCAGTCGGTCGTGGGTGTCTTGACGATCGCGGTGACCTTGCCGGCGCAGTAGGGCTCCCAGCGCACGAGGGTTTCTGGCTTTGGCCGGGCGGGGTAGCTCGTCGCACCCGCCTGGCC
>JAEZYZ010000387.1 GCA_023418705.1 Pseudomonadota bacterium
CGATGGGCTGCCGAGAGCGCCGACCAACAGCGCGGCCGCGACCTTCCCGCGCCGGCCCCTGCGCACGACGACGGCGGCGGCGAAGAGCCCCGCGAAGAGCCCCAGCGCCTGCGACGGCACGCGGCCAGCGGCGATGGTCGCGCCCCCGCAGCCCGCGCTCGGTGCGTCGCCGACGGCCCGGTCGGGCGGCTCCCACCCCGCGTACAGGAGACCGAACGCCTCGGCATCGCTGTCGTTCAGGGTGCGCTTGGACGTCTCGTACGGCCAGGAGTATGCGTACATCGTCGCGGCCTCGTCCGCGTAGTTCTCCTCGAGCCCGAGCAGATGACCGACCTCGTGAGTGAGCACGTTCTGTAGATCGTAGAGGTCGTCGTGCTCTTTCTTGTGGCGCTTCGGGTGGGCGTCCCGCTTGGCATCGACGTCGCCAAACGCGTAGCGCCCGTTCACCACCACGTCGGCGTCGATGATCTCACCGGTCCTGCGGTTCGAGGTGACGACCGTGATCGCCAGCGCTCGCTTGGCCAGCGGATGTCCGCCCGGGACGAACCGCACGGTGTTGGCGTTCGGCCCGGTGGGGTCGAAGCCGATCGCATCGACCTCACCTCGCGAAACCGTCAACGTCGGCAGCGATCCGAGCTTTTGCCACTCACTGGCAGCGCCGACCAAGCCGTCGACGCCAAAGCTCCCGAGCTCATCCAATGAGCCGTCCGCGATCAGGTCGATGGCGGCCCGGTTCCAGCGCGGCCGGGGGCGCTCGTCAGCTTCCGCCGAGGTCGCCGACAGCCCAGCGAGCGCGAACACCGCGATGGCAGCCAGACGTTGGGTGAAGGAGGGCACGTCTCGCTACGACGGCGGTTTCGTAGGCCGACTTTATAGCCCGTCCCCAAATCCTCCCCACAGCTGCTCGAGCCGTTCCCATGAGCACGGGCACGCTAGCAGCGAGCGCTCCCAGATCCGCGCGTCAGGGCAGAGCTCGCGCTGCGTCAAATCCAAGGATTCAAGCCGCCCTGAGCGCCCGACCGGAACCCTTTGCGCACGCGACCGAGCGTGTAGGCGGCGGCCAAGCAGCAGCCGGCAAAGAGCAACACCGCGACCACGTTCTGCACCTGCTCGACCAGATGCAAGTGTCCCAGGCGCAACCACACGATCGTCAGCGCCAACACCCCGACCCCCAACGGCAGCAGCCAACGCCAACAAACCACCCAAGTTTGGTGCACGCTCAGGCGAGGCAGGACGAACCGCACGGACAAAACGAGCACGAGGATCGCCCACGCCTTGGCGCCGAGCACCAGGGCGCCGAACAGCGGGGTCGTCACCGGCCCCCCATACTCCGCCACCCCGGCGGGCAAGCTCCAACCGCCGAGAAATAGCGCCGCGCACAGGCCGCACGTCACGAACACGTTGCCCCACTCGGCAAAGAACGCCAAGAGCCGGGCAGCGGGATGGGACAACTCGTAGCCCTCGTCCCCTTCCGCCTCCGGCAGCTCCGGGGCAGGCCTGGACCACTCGACGAGGGCCGGCAGCAGGAACAGCCCGCACGCCACCAGCAACAGCGGCGTCCTGAACGCATACCACTGCCAGGGGTAGGCTCCCTGCGCGAGCACGATCTCCTGGAGCCGCAAGCTGCCGTTGGCGATGACCACCGCGAAGAGGGCGAGCAGGGCCGGCAGCAGGTGGCTCGCGACGCGCGCCGCTGCGCCAAGGCCGGCGCGCAGTCGGAAGCTCGGCTGGCGACCGAACCCGCCGAGCACGGTGGCCGTGCTGAGCAGGGCCGTGACGCTCCCGAGGTAGACGAGCGGCAGATCGAGGTCCTCACCGATCAGGGGCCGTCCGAACGCGACGATCGTGAAGCCAGCGCTCACCGCCACGAACAGCAGGTAGGGCACCAACCGAGGCAGCGCGTGGGAGGGTCCCAGCGGCAACATCTGCTGCCCGAGCACGCGGGCCAAGGCGTGCCCGAGGGCGCCGCCAGCCCGCCGTGTCCTGCGCTCCTGGCCGTCGCGGAGCCGCACTGAAAACCGCCGCGCGAGCCACGACAGCCAGCGCACGGCGGGCGTTCGCAACAACAGCAGCGGCACGATGGGCAAGGCGAGGAGCAACGCCGGCAGCACCAGCTCATCGGGCGCCGCCGCGTGCAGTCCGACCACTTCGACCCGCAACACGAACGGTTCGCGCGACGGCCCGCGGCGGAGCCGAAATGTCGACCAGCGCTCCCCCCGCGCGGGAACGGCGTCGAGCCCGGAGCGCAGCGTGACGCCGTCGAGCTCGAGCAGCACGTCGTCCTTGCGCAGGCCCGCGAGCTCGGCGGGCGCGCCGCGCTCCACCGAATCGACCTGCAGCCCCGCGCCACGCGGGTTGGGGCGCACGCGCAGCCCAAGCCACTCCGCCGCGCGCCGCGCCTCCTGCGTGCGCGCCGCCAGAACCCGCTCGGCAACGGGCGGCCCGGCCACGTCCAGCGATACCCCCGCGATCCACCCCGTGACCGGAGGCGCCGCCGCGGTGTGCGGTGGGAACGCCACCTCCACGTCCCCGTGGAAGGTCGTGTGCACCGCTCGATCCCCGCTGCCACAGAACTGCGCCCGCAAACGCTCGTCGAGCAGGACGCTGACCCGGTCGTGCGCCACGGAGCTGGCCGTCGCCGTGATCGTCACGTCGCGAACGACGGCTCGTCCCGGGCGGTGCAGATCACCGCGGAACGTCACGGTCGCCGGCTTGCCGCGGGGAAAGCCGTTGCCGATGACCTCCAACCGGTCGCCGACGTCGGCTTCGTTGGGCGAAAAGCTCATCGTGCCGAGCAGCCCGGGAGCAGGCTCGGACGAGACGTGGCAACCGGCCAAGAGCAGCAACGAGAGCGCGAGCACGGCGAGGGCGCGCATCGTCCGCGCTATAGCCGCTTTGCCCGAGTGCGGGCGAGAAACGCGCTCAATTTGCCCCGAGCCCGAGGCTTCGGGCATACCCCTCGGCATCGCCGTCGAAAGGACCGACCATGGCAGGCTCGCAGATCGACAGGATCCGGCAGCTCCAGACGGAAATCATGCGACGCTCACCCGGGGCGGACATCGGACTGCTCGGCAACCCCGGCGCGTCCAGGCAAGCCATCGAAGCGGCAGAGGCCCGCTTGGAGTGCCGGCTGCCGCCGAGCTACCGCGCCTTTCTGGCGTGTCATGACGGCTGGCCCCGGTTCTTCGAAGGCGCCACGCTGCTCGGAACCGCCAACCTCGGCCGGCGTCTGTACGCCGACCTGGCCGAGGCGACCCTCGAGGCCTCGGAGGCCCCGGTGGTGGAGCTGCTGCCCCGGAGCTGGCGGCGCCCGAGCCCGGCGCGCCTGCTCCCCTTCGGGGCCGACCTGCAAGCGGCGACCCTGTTCGCGTTCAACCCCGCCGAGCGGGACGCCAGCGGGGAATACGAGGTGGTGGCCTGGATCAACGAAATCGGCCTGCGCCGCCCCTGCTTCGAGAGCTTCCTCGAGCTCGTCGCCGAGCTCTGCGAGGCCCATTTGACCGCAAAAACCCCGCCCGCCGTCGCGTTGACGGCCTAGCGGCCCGGCCGCCAGCCTACCTCATCCAGCCAAACCTCACGTTGCCCCTAGACGGGAGCGCGATTGAGGCACATATTGACGCTATGCGGCATTTACGCACCAGGTCAGCTCGACCCGGGCGAGGCATCGCGCTGCTGGAGAGGGCAACAGATGGCCGACGAAGCGATGGGGACTGAAGCGCAGGGCGACGTCACTGCCGAAGACCGGCGCGTCATCAAACGCTACTCGAACCGCAAGCTGTACGACACCAAGGACAGCCGCTACGTCACTTTGCTGCAGATCGCGGACATGGTCCGCGCCGGCGAGGACGTCCAGATCATCGACAACTCGACCAAAGAGGACAAAACCGACGTCACGCTCGCGCTCATCATCTCCGAGGAGCTCAAGGCGCGGCCGCGGGCCATCCCGCTGGCGACGCTGAAGGTCCTGATCCGGCACCGCGGCGAGCGGCTGCTGACACAACTGCGCGACAGCCCCGTGGCTAAATTCATGCCCGGCATGGAGCCGGACGGCGGGCCTGAGGAGGTAGACATGGCACAGGAAACGCCTGCGAAGGGGTTATGGGCAACGCTGGAACAGTGGCAGCACGCGATGGACGAGCGGATCCGGGCGGTTTTGCCGAATTTCTCCCCCTTTCGAGAGCTGCAGACCGAAATCCGCCGCCTGGCCGAGCGGGTGGACGCGCTGGAGCGCAAGGTCCAACAAAACGGTGGGGAGCGCCGGCAGGAATAGGTTTTATCCTTCGCCGGTTGGCGGCGATTAGGTGAGAGAATGGCGAGACCCTCCGAGCACGACCGACCCCGTGACCGCCTGCTCACCGACGATTTCGAGCGTGAGGCGCTGTCGCACCTGAACTCGCTGCTGGCCGTCGGCACCCGGCTGACACGCAGCTCTGCCGAGGCAGAGGACCTGGTGCAGGACACCTTGGTCAAGGCGATGCGCGCCCGTCACCAGTTCGAAGCGGGCACCAACATGCGAGCGTGGCTGCTCAGGATCCTGACCAACACGTTCATCAATCGCTACCGTCGTGGGGGCCACGAGCGCCCCGTGCTCGCAGGCCCCGACTCCGCCCCCCAG
>JAEZYZ010000145.1 GCA_023418705.1 Pseudomonadota bacterium
ACGCGGGGGCGGCCGGCGATGCGGGCGTGGGCGGCCAGGGCGGCTACACGCCCGTGCCCATCTACGGGGGCCCCTTCCCCGACGAGCGGCGCGCGGGCCTCTGACGAGCGGCGCGCGTGTCTCTGACGAGCAGCGCGCGAGCCTCTGACGAGCGGCGCGCGGGCCTCTGACGAGCGGCGCGCGAGCCTCTGACGAGCAGCGCGCGAGCCTCCGACGAGCGGCGCGCGAGCCTCTGACGAGCAGCGCGCGAGCCTCTGACGAGCAGCGCGCGAGCCTCTGACGAGCAGCGCGCGAGCCTCTGACGAGCAGCGCGCGAGCCTCTGACGAGCAGCGCGCGAGCCTCTGACGAGCGGCGCGCGAGCCTCCGACGAGCAGCGCGCGAGCCTCTGACGAGCGGCGCGCGAGCCTCTGACGAGCAGCGCGCGAGCGTCTGACGAGCGGCGCGCGAGCCTCTGACGAGCAGCGCGCGAGCGTCTGACGAGCGGCGCGCGAGCCTCTGACGAGCGGCGCGCGAGCCTCTGACGAGCAGCGCGCGAGCCTCTGACGAGCGGCGCGCGGGCCGTGCTCGAGGGCGAGCGCTTGGGGCGACACGGCGCGCCCGCTGGTTCAGCCGTGAGCGCGGAAGAAATCGACCAGCGTCGTCACGGCGCGCCCGCTGAACGCGCCGCCCCAGGGCTCGCGGAAGGCCGCCGCCAAGCTCGGCCGCTCGTGCATGAAGTGATCGACGCCGGGCAGCTCGGTGAAGCGTCCCTTCGGCGCCAACTGGGCTATTTCCCGCAGGTCGTCGGCGCTGGTCAAAAAATCACACGCGGCGAAGACCGCGAGCACCGGGCAGCGCACCTGCTGCCACGCGCCGGCGATGTCCTGGGTCTGCAGCTGCTGAAAGAAGCGCGCGTCGCGATCGTACACCTGCGAGCCCGCGAAGTCGCTCGGCTGCACGTCGGCCAGATCGGGTCGCTTCGCGTAGGCCTCGTCGGGCGTCAGGCCTCGAAGATACACGAGCTCTTGCAGCTCGCAGAGCCGCGTCAGGCGGCGTTCGAGCGCGGCGCCGCCAAGGCCCCCGAGCGCGAGCTGGCGCGCCGAGGACTTGAGCAGGGCGTCGTGCCAGGGTTGGGCGGACGTGCCCCAGACGACCACGCTCGCGAACGCGGGCCGCCGAGCGAGCAGCGCGGCGAGCACCCCGCCCAGGCTGCGGCCGAACAGATGCCGGGCGGACGCGCGCACGCGAGGCTCGGCGCAGAAGTGAGCCAGCGCCGCCCACCACCCGCGCATCTCCGCCTCGAAGTCGAGCTCGGTGCACGGCGGCCCTTCGCTGTCGCCGAGGCCGCTGCGGTCGACGCGCATCGTCGCGAAGCCGGCCGCCGTGAGGCCCTGCACGAGCTGGAACGTGGGGTGCCAGGTCGATCGCGGGTGCTCGCACGAGACCCACGCCAGGCTCGGCAAGAGCCAGACCGCCGGGTGCGGTCCTTCGCCGTCGGGGAAGGTCCAGATGGAGCGCAGCCGCTGCGACCCGCCGTCCTCCTGGAGCACGAGCACCTCGCCGAGCTCCACCCGTCCGTTGGCGAGCGGCTCGAGGGGCATGGGCTCGACGTCGACGGCCAGCGCGATCGGGTGGCCGTCGCGCAAAAAGCCGAGCTCGGCGCCTTGACCCGCCGGCAGCCGCGCCGCCAGCGAGCGCGCGGCGCGCAGATCGATCACCGGCTGCCCGGCGATCGCGACCAGCACGTCCCCCACCTGCACGCCACCGCGAGCCGCTGGCGATCCCTCGTCCACCCTCCCGACCACGAGCCGCCCTGGCGGTCCGCCTGCGTCATCGAGCTCCACCTCGAAGCCCAGGTAACCTCGGCGAGCGAGCGGCGCGCGGGTCATCGCCGCCCAGCATACCGGACCTCCGTGCCTGCACGCTGCTGGATGGATGACCACCGATCGTGCTACCGAGTCATCACGGCCGCCGAGCGCCGTCAACTACGGGGAATCTTGCACGATGCCGACAGCAAACACGACGTTCGTCCACGGTTTGTGCAGCGCGGCCGCGGTCGCCGCGGTCACGCTGACCTCCAGCGTGGGCAGCGCCAGCAAGCCCCGCACCCACGACGACTTCTACTTCCGGGGTGGCGTGGGGGCGGGTTATCTGGTGTCGGACCTGCAGTTCGAGGGGCCCCTCGGGGAGCTCGACGCGAGCGGCGTCGCGTTGACGTATGAGCTCGCGTTCGGCGGCACGCCCGCTCCGGGGCTGGTGGTGGGTGGGGCCAGCTACGGCGCGCTCATGCCGTCTCTGACGGCCGAAGGCTCGGGCGGGGCCGAGCTCGACGGATCGCAGTGGGTCGTGCCCGTGGGGCCGGTGCTCGGCTACGTCGGCCCGTTCATCGACTTTTACCCCGTGCCAACCGGGGGTTTTCACGTGCAGTGGTCGATGGCGTTCGCGATGAGCAGCTCCAGCTACGAGCGCGCCGACGGCGCCGAGGTGGATTTCGACGCCGTCGGCTGGACGGCGATGTTTGGCCTTGGTTACGACTTCTGGGTCGACGACGAGTGGAGCCTCGGCGCGCTCGCGCGGGCGCAGTACACGTCCCTGCACGCCGGCTCCGTCACGCTCTCCAGCGCGAGCGGGAGCGCGAGCGGGAGCGGGAGCGGCACCCAGCACACGGACGTCGATCAATCGGCCTGGTTGCCAGCGCTGTTGATCACGGCGACCTATCATTGAGCGCGCCGGCTCACGCAGCGTGCGTTTCCGGCTCACGCAGCGTGCGTTTCCGGCTTGACGCCGCACGTTAACGGCGTTAACTGCAGCTGAGTGACCGTCGCCTCCGAAACCGGGACCCGGGAGCAGCTCGTTCGGGCCGCGCGCGACCTGTTGGTCGAGGGCGGGCTCGGCGCCGTGTCGATGCGCCGGGTCGCCAGCCAGTGCGGCCTGTCCGCCACCGCCATCTATCGACACTTTCCCGATAAGGACGCGCTGCTGAGCGCGGCGGTGCTGGACGGCTTCCGGCGCTTCGGAGCTTACCTGCTCGACGCGCTCGAGAAGCCGACGCCGCTCGAGCGCTACCGCCAGATCGGGCGCCGCTACTTCGACTTCGCGCGCGCGCACCGCCACGAATACCAGCTGATTTTCATGACGGACTGCGCCGGACTGGGCCTGCAAAAGCTCGACGAGACGTCCAAGCAGGAGATCAGCGGGACCTTTCAGCTGCTGCAGGACCGGATCGCGGAGTGCCAGGCAGCGGGTCTGTTCGAGGCGGGTGACGCCCGCGCCTTGGCCGCCTCGGTGTGGGCGTCGGTGCACGGCCTCGCCAGCCTGATCATCACCGGACAGCTCGAATCGGACGAAACGGCTGGCTTGATCGAGCTGCACCTCCGGCTCATCGAGGCGAGCCTGCTCAAACGGTGAGCCATCCTAGCATTCGCCTTCAGGCTGCCCGGGCAGCCCTTTTTTTGCCCACCAAGTTAACATCGTTAACACGAAATCACGAGAGGAGCGTTCCCATGACCATCATCAAAGGCCGCACCACCGTCGTCGGCGACCGCGACATCGTCGTGTTCATCATCGGCGCCCGCATCAACAAGTGGTGGCTGCTGCCGCTCGCGATCCCGATCCTCAGCCGCATGCAGGCGATGCGTCGAGAGCTCTTGAACGATCCGAGCTCCGGCTTGCTGGCGGTGCAGCCGCTCGGGCTGGGCGGTGAGGTCCAGTACTGGCAGAGCCTCGAGCATCTTTTGATCTACGCCGACGCTCGCAACAAGGAGCACCGGCCGACAGCCAAGCGCTTCTTTCAAAAAATCTTCAAGAACGAGGCGGCGGGGGTGTGGCACGAAACCTACGTCGTGCCGAAGGGTCACTACGAGTCTCTCTACATCAACATGCCGGCCACCGGCCTTGGCAAGATCGCAGCGCCCGTGCCCGCGACGGGTCGCCTGACGACGGCGCAGGGCCGCCTCGCTCCCGAGGTCTTCCAGCGCCGAGACGTCGCAGCGGCCGCCGAATGAGCGATCCGGACTACTTGGCTTCGAAGTGCTGAACGGCCCAGTCGAGCTGGTCTGTCCTGCGGGTCATCAGCTCTTTTTTGCCGCCGGCCTCCAGCAGGTAAAGCCGAGCGTCGGTCACGAACAGGGTCACGTAGTACAGGTGCGGCTGTTTGCCTTCGTCGTGGCCGAAGCGCAGCTGCTTGCCCGCCAAGCCTTGGGCGTTCTTCACGTCGCGCGTCTCGAGCAGCGCGTAGCCCTTCTGCTCTCGCACCTGACGTTCGACCGCGGTGACCCAAAACCCAAGCTCACCCTTCGGCTCGTGCTCGATGGAGCGGACGGCGAGGACGACGCCGTCCGCCGTCGTGGCGCGGTAGTCGTAGGGCGCGCTCTCCTCCAGCTCGACGAAGCCGGGCGGCGTGGCGGCCTGGAAGGTCGAGCAGGCAGAGGACAGCAACGCGGCGGCGAGCGCTGCGGCTCGACCGAACCCGAGAGAAGCGAGATCGCGGAGGCGGAAAGACATGCTGATGGACTCCCTCAAAGGCTCAAGAGCTCACCGAGCCCCAGCTCCTTCAGCCACGGGAACGGCAGCTCGACCGTCGACTCGATCGACTCGACCGCGCGCGGGCGGAACTCCACCGTGATGGTGGAGAACGCGATGAGCTCGCGCAACAGCTTCAGGCGCCCCTTGAGCCGCTCGATCTCTTCCACGATGCGCCCGAGCTCGCGCTCGACGGCCAGCGCCTCTTCCACGTCCCTGGCCCTGGAGAGCAGCTCTTGAAGTCGGTCGCGCAGGGCCTCCAGCGTCTTGGTGCGCGTCTGCACGTCGTAGAACTCGTCGGTGACGTCGCGCGCGCTCACCTGGCGGTGCACGACGTCGCCGAGCTGCAACACCTCATCGAGCGCGGCCTGGAACGCGGGGGCCGGGACGCGGAACGTGATCGTCTGATCGGTGCGGCGGACCAGGTAGCCCTTGGCCTTCTGCATCACCTGCTCGGCCGCCCCCAGCGCCTTCTCGGTCTCGAAGACGGCGATCTGCACCTGTGCTTCGTAGATGAGCAGGGGGCCGGTGGCGGCGTCGGGCACCGCCGCCGGGGGAGCGGGCGGTGCCGCCGTGGCGGGCGGCGGCGCGGCGGCTCCGGGCGGTGGCTCGGGCGCCCGGGCCCCCGCGGCTGTTTTTCCCGAGCCGAAGCCCCCCCCGCACGATGGATCGTCCTCGAACAGGTAG
>JAEZYZ010000162.1 GCA_023418705.1 Pseudomonadota bacterium
GCCTGGGTCTTGAGTGAGGCAGGGGGGCTGAAATTTCGCTTCCGGGGTTGGGTGGGGCGAAATTTGGCGGTGCATGCGTGCTCGGAAGCGAAATTTGGGGTGGCTTGCCCGGGTATGGAGTGAGGCAAGGGGCCTAAAATTTCGCTTTGGCTCGGGTGAGGCGAAATTTGGGGTGGGCTTGCCTGGGTCTTGAGTGAGGCAGGGGGCCTTAAATTTAGCTTTGGCTCGGGTGGGGCGAAATTTGGGGTGGCTTGCCTGGGTCTTGAGTGAGGCAGGGAGCCTGCGCGGCACCGCCGCGCGCGCAGCGAGATCCTCAGTCGAGCGGGTGCGCTTGCAAGCCGAACTGCCCGGCGGCGAACAGGAGCTGGTCGCCGAAGACAAAGGGCACGGCGCCGTTTGCCTCGGGTGAGATACGCACCACGTCCTCGAAGTGGAATGACCCGTCGGTGTTCCGGCGGTAGACGTCGACACCGACCGCGCGATCGAAGCCGGACGCCAAGATCAGACGGTCGCTCTCGACCGCCACGAGCCACGGCCACTTCGCGCGCTCCCGATGCACGCGATCGACCGGATGGGCGGGGTCGCTCAGGCCGACCTCGTGCAGCTCGCGCGTGGCGCCATCCGGTGTCGACGAACTTACCTGTTCGGCGACGAAATAGGCGCGCTCACCGCGGACGAACACCGCGCCCACGCGTCCGGACACCTCGAGCCGGCTCAAGAGCTCGGCCTTTCCTTCCGAGACGCGAACCACCGCGAGCTCGTTGACGCGTTCGCCATCCTGCCAGCGGTAGTCGATGGTGTAGAGCACCGACCCGTCCGCGTCCGACCCACCCACCACGAACCCCGGCAGCGAGATCCCGGGCCCCAGCGCCGGATGCGAGCGGTCGCTGACGTCGAGGGCGTGCAGGTAGTAGCGGACCTGCGGCTCCTGGCCCAAGGCGACGGGCTCGTAACGGTTGATGTAGAGCTCGCCGTCGATGGCGCGGAGGTTTCCCCACCAGCTGTGATCGGGCAGCTCCACTTCGGCGGCGACCGGATGCGTCGGATCGCTCAGATCGACGAGGTCGACGACGGCCGTCGAAGCGGGGAGGGCGTCGGCTTCCCGCGTGCGCCGCAGCGCCAGCACGTCACCCGACAGGACGCTCCAGGCTCCGGCGTACCAGCCGTAGGGCGTTCGGTCTTGCTCGCGACGCGAGCCGTAGTCCCGGTCGCCGGCGTGAGGCAGGTCCAGCTCGGCGAGCACCACCGGCGCCGCGCCGCTCAGGTCCACGATGGTGACCCTGGGATGAAGGTAGCTCGAGTCGATTGCATCGCGACCCGAGCGCCGCACCGCCGAAACGGCGTAGCCGAGCTCGCCCCGCGAATGGATCCCCATCAGGCGGCCATCGATCGTGGTTGGGGCCCCCTGGCCGCCGACGTCCGGCAGGCGGAGGCGCTCGCGCGGCAGCAGTCGCACAGCCGTCGCGCCGTCGGCCCCCGACCACGGCTTGGACCACTCGGACACCCGGTTTGTCTGCGGGACACCTCCGACGACGTTGCGCGCCAGCTCGAGCTCGGCGATCGGCGTGCCGTCGATGCCGACGACGGCCAGCGTCTCCTCCGCAAGGGAGATCCAGCGTTTGCGAACGAGCTCGGCGGTCGGCAGCTCACCCGGCAGCACTGTGCTCCCGGACGGGATGAGGCCCGACGGCGTGCTTCCGAACAGATCGACCCGATGAGAGCCCGCTGCCCCGGCGACCGTGACCGCCACGGCGGTGCCGTCGCCGCTCACGATGGGTGCCGACAGCGTTTCCAGGGTCGCTCCCGAAAGGGAAACGCTGCTGAGCAGCGCGGGCTCTGCCAGGCGGCTGATGTCGAGCGCGAGCACCTGCGGAGCGTCGCCTCCGTGGCCCCGAGCAGAGACCACGAAGGCGCGATCTTCGGCCAGCGTCAGCTCGCGAACGCCGCCGGGAACGACGTGCCGCGACGCCTGCCGCGGCCGGTGAGGCTCCG
This sequence comes from Pseudomonadota bacterium, assembly GCA_023418705.1. Taxonomy (GTDB): domain Bacteria; phylum Myxococcota_A; class Polyangia; order Polyangiales; family Polyangiaceae; genus JAEZYZ01. The sequence goes on from JAEZYZ010000162.1 coordinate 1,993, forward strand.
TCAGATCGTAAAGTTGGATCGCAGAATCGTCGGCGCCGGCCTCCGCAACGCTGGACCAAACCACCAGGCGAGAACCGTCGATGCGGCCGGTCAGCGGCTCGCCGCCTTCGCTGATCGGAACGCTCGACAGCTCGACGGGGCGATCCGGATCGGCGATGTCGATCGTGCTCAGGACGAGGTCTCCGCCACAGTCCGCGTCGCCGCAAGCTAGAAGCGCGGCCGTGCCACTGCGGACCTGCATGCGCCAAGGATCGCCGCCCCAGCGCGTTCGCAGAAACCCGCGCACCGAGGTGCTACCCCGCAGTTGAATGACGCCCGTGGGATCTGCGAGGTCGAGGTACTGAAGCTCCACGCGACCGGGCGCGGCACCCGATTCGTCCGGGCCGATCCCGCGCGCCGCCATCATGACCGGGGGCTCGAGCGCGATCACCGCGCCGCGGTAGCCGGGTAGCACGCGCTGGTCGCTGAGTTGAAGCCCACCGCCGCGCGCGTCGAGGCTGGCCACGACCAGCCCCTGCACCCAATCCAGCGGTGCGGCATCGTAGGTGTGGGTCCCCCCGTCGAAGACCGCGTAGAGCAAACCCCCAGCGAGCGCCATGTCACGAACCTCGCCCCGGAGCGGCACCTCGCCGAGCACCTGGATGTTCTCTGGATCCCGGATGTCCAGGCGCTGAACCAGGGAACCTCCGAACGGCTTTCCATCTGGGCCGCGACCGAACCAGTCCAGGACGGCGACGAACGCCGTCCCGCCGCGCACGATGAGCTCGACGGCTCGGCCGATCAACGGCGAGTGGCCCACGAGTCGCGGTGCATCGATCGGACGCAGATCGAAGATCATCAATCCGCGGTGAGAGTTTTGCAGATACAAAACATCCCCCTCGATGTGATGCGTGTCCCGGTCTTCCCACTCGTGATCCAGCGCTTCACGCAAGCTGCCGAACTCCGGCGCACCGGTTGGCCACGACGCTTCGGCCAGCCTGAAGGGCGGCGCCGACAAGAACTCGACCTCCGGGCGCGCTTCGGCTCCTGGCTCTGGATCGGACGTCACCTTGCCCCCGCAGGACAGGTTCCCGGCGACCGCGGCGGCGCTCGTGAGCAACCAACTCGTGGCGTTCCTTCTCAACCCCGGCCGATCGAGCTTCATCGAAGTCCTTTTCCGTTTGCCCTTGCGCGAAGCTCCAGAGCCGCGGACCGGCACGACGATCCGAGGCGGCGCCCGTGATCTCGGGTAATCACGAACGCGCGCGGTTCAACCGACCTCGCGCCAGCGCGCCCGACCGCGGCGCCCATCGTCGCTGGATGATCGACCGCATCTGCGGTGTCCCCGCGTTCGGGGCGCCGATGGGTTCTCCCGGGCCGATGCTGCCAGCCGGCTCAACCGCCGAGGCCGCAGATGTGCCGGCCGAAGAAGTCGTTGTAGTTGGTGCTCTGGCTCGAGCGCAGCAGCCAGGCTTCGTCCACGCTGGGGCCGATGCTCGTGCCGGTGTAGACGCGCACGGCAGGCCGGAGGCGGCCGGACGTTCCCGGGGCGCCCTGGTCGGCGGCGCCGATCGCGATGTCGTCCACGCCGTCGCCGTCGAGATCGCCGAGGCCGCCGAGCGACCAGCCGAAGTAGGTGTCGTAGATGCGCAGCATGTCGTCGGGGTTGTACAGCTCGCGCATGTATTGAGGCCCGAGGCCGAGCGGGGATCCGTAGTACACGTACACGCGGCTCTTCGGATGCTGCGGCACTTTTCCGGCGAACAGCACGTCCGCATAGCCGTCACCGTTGACGTCGCCGGCCGGCACGACATGGGCGTCGAGGGGCAGCGTGCACTCGCTGCAGATCGTCGCGACCGGTGCGTACGGCGGAAAATCCACGGTCCGCTCGGGGTCGAGCTCGAGGGCGTCGGTGCCCCCCAGCACCAGGTAGGCGGTCTCGGGCACGGCCTGGCTCGAGCGGACCACGTAGCTTGCCAGGATGAGGTCGGAGGGGCCGTCGCCGTTGACGTCGCCGACGCCCCAGGCGCGCCGCACGCCCGGGAATGAATAGCTGGGCGTCGCGGGGAGGCCGTCGGGGCCGCCCAGGAGGACCCACACCCAAGGGTCGAGGAAGCTCTCGTTCGCGAGCGCGACATCGGGGAACCCGTCCGCGTTGACGTCGCCGAGCGGTGAGATGACCAGGTTCGAGGCGTCGAACTCCATCACCACCTCGGGCGTCGACAGCCCGAGCGGCCCGCCCCGCACCAGCAGCAGCTCGCGGCGGTATTGGGGCGCCTCGTAGGTGGAGAAATAGAGCACCAGATCGGCGTAGCCGTCGCCGTCGACATCGCCGGCCGCCTCGAGGTTGTTCACCGCGTCGCTCTGGGAGGTGCCGATCACGAGATCGGCGCCGCGCGCCCCGGCGACGAGGCCGCTGGGGCTGCCGCGGTACAGGCGCAGCCGCGGGGCGCCGACGTTGCCGTCGGTGATCGTCACCGCGTCGGGGAACCCGTCGCCGTCGATGTCGCCCGCGTTGCGCCACCCGGCGGCGAAGTCGCCGTGAGTCGCCACCCCGAGGTTGTCGCAGTAGAATTTCTGGACGCGGCTCAGCGACGTTCCGTTGCTGCCGACGGCATAGACGCTGGCGGACGCCGGGGTGTACACGGAGCCACCGTTGTCGCTGCTGTTGGTGATGACCAGCTCGGCCCGGCCGTCGCCGTTGTGGTCCGGCACCAGGCCGTAGCCGACGCGCTTGGAGACCTTCGAGTGGTCGACCACGAACTGCCAGGTCGGGCTCGTCGCGGTCCCCTCGACGAAGGTGTCGTCGGCGAGCCGACGCAGACCCGTCGCGTGCCAGAAGTAGGCCCCGGGGGTGAGGTCGACGTGCGGTTCGATCGAGGACACCCCATCCCAGCTCCCCACGGGGGCGGCGCAGGCGCGGTCGCGGCAAACCCTGATCCGTGCCGCATCGGTGGCGCCCTGCAGGTGGAACCGCAGCTCGGGCCGCGGTCCCTGGAAGTTCGCGGAGATCGGGCCGATCAGCCGCGGCGGCGGCGGTGGAGCCGCGCACGTGTCGAGCGCGGCGCAGCGTGCGTCGTCGGCGCACACGCACGCGAGGACCGCGAGGTAAGCGTCGTTGTCGTCGCAACCCGCGGCGCTGGCGTCCACGCACTCGGCGCAGGTCCGGTCGTGGCCGCAGGCGTCGAGCTCGGCGCTGCAGTCGAAGCACGCGGCGCTCGCGACTGTGGCGGCGAAGCTGCCCGGGGCTGCGCCGACGCCGCCGCTCGGAAGCGGCGCGGCAGCGTCATTCGTCATCGACGCGGATTCGGGCGGCTCCAGCCCAGGCACGCCGAGCGGCGTCGTCGCGCTTTGGCGGCTGCCCACGCCCAGTTGGCCGAACGTGTTCCAGCCCCAGCAGCGCACCGATTGGTCCTCGAGCAGCGCGCAGGTGTGGGCATAGCCGGCCGAGATCGCCACGGCGCCGCTGAGGCCGCTGACCGCCACGGGCGTCGGTCGCGTCAGCGTCGTGCCGTCGCCGAGCTGGCCAAAGCTGTTGCTGCCCCAGCAAGACACCGTCCCATCCTCGAGCAGTGCGCACGTGTGGGCGTAGCCCGCCGAAATGGCGGTGGCGTTCACCACGCCCTGGGCGCTGACCGGCGCGCTACCGGCGCCGAAGCTGCCGCCGCCGAGCTGGCCCGAGCTGCCGTTGCCCCAGCATTGCACGCTGCCGTCGGCCAGGAGCGCGCACGAGTGCAGGTAGCCCGAGGTGATCGCCGTCGCCCCGGACACCGGCGGGTAGGGGCCGAGCTGTCCGGAGGTGTCGTTGCCCCAGCAATCCACCTCACCGGTCGTGAGCAGCGCGCAGGTGTGGTCCTGCCCGACGGCGACCGAGGTGGCGGCGGTGGTGAGCGTGACGGGAGCCGGGGTCTTCGGATCGGCCGTGCCGGTGCCGAGCTTGTTGGAGGCGTCGTCGCCCCAGCACAGCACGGTGTTGTCGCTCTGCACCGCGCACGAGTGGGTGGGGCCCACCGAGAGCACGTCGACCTCAGCGAGCGCATCGACCGACACGGGCGTGGACGCGTTGGTGGTCGTGCCGTCGCCGAGCTGGCCGGCGGCGTTCAAGCCGAAGCAGGCGACGGTGCGATCGACGGCGAGCGTGCAGGTGACGAAGCCGCCGCCCGTCACGGAGAAGGTGTCGGTCAGGCCGCTGACCGGGTCCGGCGCAGTGCGGAGCGAGGTCGTGCCGTTGCCGAGCTGACCATAGGCGTTGTTCCCCCAGCAGCGCGCGGTCCCGTCCGAAAGGGTCGCGCAGGTGTGGAAGTTGCCGGCGTCGACGGTGGACACGAAACCGCCGCCGGATCCCCCCGTTCCGCCGGTACCCCCGGTCGCGCCGCCGGTACCCCCGG
>JAEZYZ010000225.1 GCA_023418705.1 Pseudomonadota bacterium
CCCTTCGTGCTCGCGGCGGCCTCGCCGGCCGGCAGCTGGGTCGCGCTCTGCCAGCCGCGGCGGGACACCGACGGCGACGGTCGCCTCGGCGTCTCCGTCGGGCCGCACGGGGTGCTGCAGGGGGACGCGCTCGATCCGCACCTGATCTTGCCGTCCGGCAAGCAGATCCCCTTCGACGAGCTGGCTGATTTTTCGCCCGACGGGCGCTGGCTCCTGCTGCGCCGCGGGGAGCAAGTCACCACCCTCGTCGATACGGCCTCCGAGACCGAGACCGAGCTGCCGGTGGCGGGGCTCGACGTGCGCGCCGACCGCTCGAGCTTCCGGCCCCACCGAACGCTGCGCTTCGATCCGCAGAGCCAACGCCTGCTCTACGTGCAAGCGACGGAGGGGACGCAGCAGGTGGTCGTGCGCCACCTGGAGGGCGGCACCGAGGCGCGCATCGATCCCGGGGAAGGAGAGCTCTGGCGCGCCGAGTTCGATCCGACCGGGAGCAGGATCGTGCTGCACATGCTGGTCGATGACACGAACGGAAACGGTCGGCTCGACTGGCCCGTGCCGCCGACCGCGGTCAACCGCTGGCGCTGTCAAGGTCCCGTGCCGCACCTGAGCGGCTGGCCCGGCCGCGGTGACGCGGTCGTCACCAAGATCGCCGATCCGGCGGGCGGCATCGCCCAGCCGGTGATCGGCCTGGCAACGCTGCTGGGGGAAACCTGGGTCACGCGTGACAGCGACGACGCGCTTCGCTTGCAGGGCGCCGGCGTCTCCGAGCCCCTCACCCCTTCCAAATGCGCCGCTCGCGTCTTGCTCGCGGATCCTGGGCGGCAGCTGCTGCTGGTGGGGTGCACGGGCGCCGAGCAAGTGCGCCCTCCGCTCGAGCTGGTGGGGCGCGGCTTCCGCAAGCCGCTCGATCTGACCACGGCCCCCATGGGGAGCGACGCCTGGCCGACCGCAGCGAAGACGCCTCGCTTCGTGCCGCTGCGCGCCGGGAGCGCCAACGTGGCGATCGACCTGCAAGAGCGCCGGGTGATCGACGTCGGCGCGGATCGGTTGGTGCTGGCCGCTCACGAGGGGCGACTGCTGTTCAGCGAACGCGGCAGGCTCGGGCTCTATGACCTGCCGGGCGGCAGCGTTCGCGATCTGCAGACGCACGTGGTCCGCGCGGAGCAGATCCTGCAGCGCGGGCGGTACGTGGCGGTGGGGCGCCTGTTGATCGATCTCGAGGCGGGGGCGGTGGCCGGGCACTTCGAGCGGGAGCCGCTGGCGCTGTCGGTGAGCGGGACCGGGTTGCTGGCGGAGCAGCCGCCGAGCGCCGACGCGCTGCCCACAGGGCCGCTCGCGTGGCAAGCAGCGCGCTGAGCGCTCCCCGTTCAGGCGCCCGCTGGAGCGTTTGTGTGGTCGACTGGCCGCCACGGCGCTGCCCCGCTAAAACAAGCTCAGATGTCCGTCCTGCGCTACGACGTGACCACCAACGACTGGGTCATCTACGCTCCGGCTCGCGCTCAGCGACCGCAGCCCAAGCTCCCCCGCGCGTCGAGCGAGTTCGAGGAGCAGGGGGTGTGCCCGTTCTGCCCGGGGAACGAAGCGCTCACTCCGCCCGAAGTCGACGCCGACCGTGACGGCGACGGTCGCTGGCGGGTGCGCGTGGTACCGAACAAATACCCGGCCTTCGAGGCCGGCACGCCGAACCAGCACGTGCAGGAAGGGCCGATGTTCCGATCGATGGGCGGCTACGGCGTCCACGAGGCGCTGATCGAATCCCCGGAGCATGATCGCACCCTCGGCCACCAACCCGCCGAACAGGTCGAGCGCGTCCTGCGGGCGGTGCACCGCCGCTTCATCGAACACATGCGCGACCCGCGCCTGCGGGCGATCGTGGTCTTCAAGAACCACGGTCGGCGCGCCGGCTCCACCCTGAAGCACCCGCACTGGCAAATCATGGCGACCCCGATCGCCCCCCGGCTGCAGCGGCTCAAGCACGCCATCGCCACCGAGCACTACGATCGGACCGGGGACAACCTCTACCGGCGCCTTCTCGAAGAGGAGCACGCCGCGCAGCTGCGCGTGCTGGCGTCCAACCCCGATTTCACGGCGGTGCTCCCCTACGCCTCGCACGAGGCCTTCCACGTGCGCATCCTGCCGCACCAGGCGCAGGCCTCGTTCGCGAACGTCGCGCCCCACACCATCGGCGCGCTCGCCGACCTGCTGCGCTCCGTGCTGTTCCGCCTGGACGCCGCGCTCGACGACCCGGCCTACAACCTCACCCTGACCACCGCGCCCCGAGGCGACGAGGACGAGCCCTATTTCCTCTGGCACATCGACATCCTGCCGCGGCTCGCCAACCGCTCCGGCTTCGAGCTCGGCAGCGGTTTGTCCGTCAGCACCGTCCTGCCGGAGGAGGCTGCCGACCTCTTGCGGGCCGCGGGTTGACGGGGCCGCTCGCTTCGGAGACAGGCTAGAGCGACAGACGGTCTGCAGCGCAGGCCGTTGGTCGCGGAAAATGAGACGATTTAGAGCACCGCGGTGCTCTAAAAGCCCGCGCGCATGCTGCCCCACCACCAGGTGAGGACCACCGCGACCAGCGCCAAGAGGATGCCCAGGAAGATCCAGGGGACCTTGGGCATCGCTCCGGGGTGCGGCGCGCGTCCGGCGCCGCGCAGTCGTGTCCGTTCGGTCGAGGGACTCTCCGCCATGCGGCCTCCTTCACCGGAGATCGGCTCCGGCTGATCAGGCAAAGCTCGAGAGACCACGGTAAGGCGCGCGCGGCGCCGGGCAAGCCGGCACCGATCCGCGAGCAAAGCCGAGGGTTTCCCGAGGAACCGGGCTCTCGGCTGGCAAACGGATCGGTGCTCTAGGGGTCTGGCCGCTCGATCATCGGGCGACCGCTTCATCGTTGCGGTGGGTGGCCTCGAGCAGCAGCGAGCCGAGCGGACGCGGGGAGACCTCGGGGAGCGCCACCGAACGTTGGTTGAACCAAAAGGCGCCGCGGCTCCAGCCCAGGGCCTGCCGCAGCAGCGTCACCGGCTCGATCGGGGCATCGTCCAAGCTGCTGCGCACGACGGCGCCCTCGGCGATCTCGATGGTGGCGACGGAGGCGTCCGTCTGAAGGGTGAACACCCCGGTCCGACGCTCGATCTCGAACATCGCCAGCACAGTGCCGAGCGACATCTCACCCAAGGTGCCGTGGATGCCGGCCGCGTCCTGGGAAAGCGGCTCGATGTACGAGCTCTCCGAGGATCGCAAGCCGGACGGCGTCGCGGGATCGGCGGGAAACTCGATGGCGGGCGCGACCTCGTTGGACACCGGGGGGATGGTGCGCCGGATTCGAGCCGGCGACGGCGGGCGTTGCCCGTCGCGGACATCGAGGCGCAGCCGGCAGATCTCCTTCTCGAGCTCCGAAAACCGCTGCTCGAGGAGCTGATGCGATTCCACCAGTCCATCGATGCCGTCCACCTGTCGCTCGACGGTTCGCACCACCCGCTCGAGCAGCAGCATGCCACGGCCATCGGCGCGGCGCTCTTCGAGCTCGCGTGCCGTCGATCGCCTCTCGAGGCGGTCGAGCGCGGCTTCGAGCGCCAGCAGGCGATCGCACATCCACTCCAAGCGAGCCCGCGCTTCACCGGCTCCCGGCGGAAAGCGACGTTCTGCCGCCGAGACGTCGTCCCCCTCTTCGCTGCGAACGACGTCTCGATCCGGCGCTGCGGTTTCCAAACGAGCGTCAGGAACGGGGGGAGGCTCGGGCGAGGGCGCGGCTCGCGGCGACGGTGGCTCGCCGCCATTTGCGGCTTCAGCGACCGACTGCTCCGCCGCCCGCATCTGCGACAGGAGCCACCGACGCCAGGTGGCGACCTGCCACTCGGCGACATTTCCCAACAGGTGCCACGGCGCCCGCATGCTTTGGCTGACGTTTTTCACTCGGCTACCTCGACGACCACGCCACGGCCCGAGGCGTTGGCGCAGAGTCCGGCGGAGCATACACCTGTCTGCCGCACCTCTTCCTACAAAGCGGCTCGAACTTTCGCGTTGCGCCACGGCTAAAACAACGAACCCCTTCACCGTCGCGACCCCTTCACGGAGACGTCACTTCCGGCGGCGCGCTGTCCCGACCCGTCATCCGGCGCTATGCTCCATCGCGATGACGGCGCCGATCTCTCGCCGAAACCTGCTCGAAGCATCGCTGCTGGCGTTGCCGAGCGCCTGGTTCATCGGCTGTCGCAACGACGAGCAACCCCGCGCCGTTCGGCCCTCGGAGGCGGCGCCCGACGTGCGTCCGGTGACCGCCGTGGTGGACGCGACGCCCGCCATGGACGGCGCCGGTGTTCGGCTCGAGCGGGTCATCGGCAGCCGCGGGCTGCCCATGCTCGATCCGTTTCTGTTGCTCGACGAGATCCGCAGCGACAGCGCGACCGACTACATTCGCGGCTTTCCCGACCATCCCCACCGCGGCTTCGAGACGGTGACGTACATGATCGACGGGGTCATGGAACACCGGGACAGCGTCGGCAATCACGGGCGACTGGTCGGCGGCAGCGCCCAGTGGATGACGGCGGGCCGCGGCATCGTGCACTCGGAGATGCCGAAGCAGGAGCGCGGCCTGCTCTGGGGCTTTCAGCTCTGGGTCAACCTGCCACGCCAGGACAAGATGCGTCCCCCCCGCTACCAGGACATCGCGCCCGACCGCATCCCGGAGGTGTCGGCGCAGGGCGGGCGGGTGCGGCTGGTCGCCGGCCGCCACTCCGGGGAGGAGGGCCCGGTGCACGGCATCGCGGTCGAACCGAGCTTGCTCGATCTCACACTACCGGCGCGCGGCCGCTTCCACCACGAGCTCCCGCACGGGCACACCGCCTTCGCCTTCGTCATCGCGGGCGGCGCGCGGCTCGGCCGAAACCGCCGCGAGGTCCGGCGCGGGCAGCTCGCGGTCTTCGGCGCCGGCAACGTCGTGAGCGTCGAGGCCGACGCCGGCTGCCGCCTGCTATTGGCCGCCGGCCGTCCCCTGCGCGAACCGGTGGCCCGCCGGGGTCCGTTCGTCATGAACACGGAGGCCGAGCTGCGGCAGGCCTTCGAGGACTACCGCAGCGGGCGCCTGGTGGGCGGCTAGAGCACCGATCGGTTCGCCAGCGCGGAGATCCCGGTGAATCGGGGCCCCCATCGGGGTGAGGCCCGCGATGCTTCGGGAAACCCTCGCGTCTGCTCACGGCTCGGTGCTCTCGATGGTCTGATCTTTCGCGACAAACGCTCGGCTTCGCAGACCGCTTGTCGCTCTGGAGCACCTTTTTCTTAGTCGACCCGCGGCGGGATCACGCCGCGCGCTCGCGCGCGCTCGCAGCCGCGGGACACGCCGGTCCCGCCGTCCTCGGTCTTGACCACCTTGAACTCGACGCGCCGGTTCTTGTCCCACGCGGCGGGCGTGTGCGCCTCGTCGAGCGGGCAGTACTCGCCGTAGCCCTGCGACACCAAGCGCCCGGGGGCGATGCCGCGCGCCTTGAGCGCCTGCACCACCGACGCGGCGCGCGCGCGCGTCAGGCGCAGGTTGTACTGGTCGCTCGAACGCTCGTCGGCGTGCCCGGCGACCTCGACCACGCGGAACTCAGGGTGGCCCTTCAAGGTCGCCGCAACCGCGTCCAGGATGGGCTTCGACTCCGGCAGGATCTCGGCGCTGCCGGTCGCGAACTGGATCTTGTCCAAGATCACCAGGTCGTCCCCTTCGATGATCACGCGGCCTTTGTCCGGGCACCCGTCTTCGTCGTCCGTACCGTTGTAGGTCTCCGGCTCGTTCGGGCACTGATCGCGGCTGTCCGGGATCTGATCGCGATCGTTGTCGGGCTCCGGGCAGCCGTCTTCGTCTTCGAAGCCGTCGAAATCCTCGGGATCGAGCGGGCACTGATCGTCCTTGTCGAGGATGCCGTCCTTGTCGTTGTCGGGCTCCGGACACCCATCGTGATCTTCGAAGCCGTCGCGGTCTTCGGGGACGTCGGGGCACTTGTCGCGGGAGTCGAGGATGCCGTCCCCGTCGCGGTCGCCCTCTTCACCCTCTGGGCAGCCGTCCTTGTCCTCGTCGCCGTCGAAATCCTCGGGGATGTTGGGGCAGCGATCATCGACGTCGAGGATGCCGTCGTTGTCGTTGTCCGGATCGGGGCACCCGTCCTCGTCCTTGAACCCGTCGAAGTCCTCCGGCTCGTCGGGGCACTGGTCGACGTCGTCCTTGTAGCCGTCGCCGTCCCGATCTCCGATGGATGGCTCGAACACGAAGCCGAGGATCAAACGCAAATCGGCCGCTTCGAAACCCGTGGACCAGGCGCGGCTGCCGCCGCCCATCATCAAATAGCTGTTGCGCTCGACGAACAGCTTGATGCCGCCGACCACCTCCTGGCTCATCACCTGCCCGCTGTCCGAGTCGGTCCCCAGCAAGCGGCTGCCATAGGTTTCCGCCACCAAGTCCAGCGCATCGAGCACGCGGTAGCTGATGCCGATGCCGAAGGTGGCCAGGTTGCCGTACTCGAGCCCCCCCTCCTCGAGCTGGGGGACCACGGTGCCCGTCACGGGGCTGGTCGTCCCCCCGTAGATCGTGTTGTCTCCCGTGTGGCCACGAAAGCCGACGTTGGCGCCGATCTTGAGCCGCCGCGACGCACCGAATTGATTTTCGATCGCCAGCCGTGGCCAATACCAGAACCCCGGTTCTCCACCGAGGTCTTGAGGGGAATCCGCGATCGGGATGCCGACCTGCGCGATCACGGCGAGGCCGATGGTCTGATCGACACGGGTCAGCCGCAGCTTGCCGTGCAACGCCAGCGTGCTGATCTTCTGTGCGTCGAGGTTTTCGGTGCTGTAGAGAGCGCCGGTCGGCCCGATGTCGTTCATCGGCTCACCGGTCATCAAAATGACGGGAACGCTCAGACCGATGACGGCACGATTGAGGAGGCCGTAGTTGAACTGGAAGGTGCCCTGGAACGAGTTGTCGATGAAGGCATCGGACCCGATGTCAGGGAGCTGGTCTTCGTTGGTCCTGAGGAGGTTGCGCCCATAGTCGAGGATGAGCCCGAAGCTGATGTCGCCGTCGGCGATGATGTCGGTGCCGTTGACGTAGAAGAACCCCTTCGAGTCCACGGCCGGACGGAACAGGTGCGTGTCCATCCCGGCGTTGCCTTCCGGCGCCCGCTGCTCGACCTGCGCGGCGGCTGGCAGCGCGGCAACGAAAAGGGCGCCGGCCGCGCCGACGGCCGACAGGTACCGAGAGACTTTGCCTCTGGCTCCGCTCATGACCAAAACTTCTCCGCCTCTCGCAAGCCTTCGAAATCTCGCCATTCGAAGAGCCTACGGACGCTACCGAAGGTGAGCGCGCAGGGTCAAGGACTTGACGCAACGAGCGCTCGGGGGGTCGTGGGTGAGGCGCGAGGGGCGACGGCAAGCGGCGTGCGCGAAGGGCTCGCGCGGGCCCAGCTTGCGCTATCTTATCGAACCGTGCGCCGCGCCTGGTTGCTGACGTTTTTTCTGCTGGTCGTGGCCAGCCCGATGGGCGCTCGGGCGCAGTCCAGCTCGCTCTCGGGCCAGTGGCTCGCCTCGCCGCTCACCAGCAGCTGGAACCTCGGTGACTGGGGCACCGCCTGCGGTCCGCGACCGGGCGCAAGCCAAGAGCCGGGAGGCAGCGTCACCATCGCCCAAGCGGGTAAGGAGCTTCGCATCTCTGGGGCCGGCCGCACCTTCACGACGGCGGAGTGCTGGGAGCAGTTCCCGGGCCTGGCGCGGGTGGCCCACTCGGCGGGCAGCACCTCGTGGCGAACCACTTGCAAAACGGCCCCTGGGGACTCTCGTCAGGCGACCATCGTGACCACGGTCACGGCTCGGGGCGACACCCTGCTGTTCGACGAAACCGGTCAGTACCAGTTCGTGATTCAGGGGCAAAACTGCACCGCCAGCGTGCGCCGGTCTCGAAGCTACCGGCGCGTGCCGGCGCCGAGCCCGGTGGCGTCTCAGCCCGAAGGGCAACCCGATCAGCCTGCCAGCGAGGCTCCGGCCTCCGCCTCGAAGCGCACCGAAGCCGGCCCCTGCAGCGCTCCCGGGAAAGCCGCCCGGCTCGAGGTGCGGCCCTCTCGGAAGCTGGTGCGACCCGGGGAACGCTTCGCGTTTCGCAGCCGGGTGCTCGACGGCCGCGGGTGCCCGCTCGGTGCGGTCGCGACGTTCCGATTTGCGCGCGAGCAGGTCCCGGCGCAGTGGGTGGAGCCCGGCGTGATCGAGGTCGACGCGGCAGCGCCCGAGGGCGAGATCGCCATCGTGGCGTCCTACGGTGGCCGGCACGTCGAGGTGGTCGCCGAGGTCGCGTCGCGGGAGCGCTATGAGGCGCTGTTGCAGACGGGCGACTTCGACGACCGGGGCGAGTCGGCGAACGCGGCGGTCGCGGTGATGGCCACGTCGGCCGTTGGCTCCGAGGTGGCCGAAGCGCGAGCCACGTCGCGGCGCCGGACGTTCGTGATGGTCGTGGGCGCGGCAACCTTGTTCCTCGGCATCGCCGGTTTGTGGGTGGTGCAGCGGCAGCGACGACGGGAGCGGCAACGCCCCTCGCCGAGCCGCGACAGCGCGGCGCCCCCGGGCCCCGCCCCCAAGCGGCAGCGGTTGGGCGCGATATGTCCTACCTGTCATGCGGAGTTCGCACCCGATGCGCAGTTCTGTGCTTTCGATGGCAACCGCCTGCGACCCGTGTCGAACCCGACGGAGCCTCCGGGCGGCGTCTGCCCCGTCTGCGGCGTGGGCTTCGATCCCGGCGTTTCGTCGTGCCCCAAGCATGACGAGCCTCTGATCCCGGCGCCCGCCTACACCGCCGTTCGCGGAGGCCCGGACCACGCGCTGAAGATCTGCCCAGTTTGTGGGTCACAGTACGGTGGGGACTCGCAGTTCTGCGGGGCAGACGGCGCGGCGCTGGTCGCCGTAAATTGACCCCCGAGGCAGGGGTGAAACCCACGGAGACGGGCCGTCGATCGGTCCAAGCGTTAGGCCTCGCCGGCCGAGTTTGCTAGGCTTCTTCGGGCGGTCCCGACGCCGACTTCTGACGCCCCGGCCTGGTCCCCCTTCCTGTACTTCCGAGGAGCTCCAAAGGATGAAAGTTTCGTGCGAGTCTTGTGGCTCCATCTACACCATCGCGGACGACAAGGTCCGCGGCAGGCGCGTCAAAGTGCGCTGCAAGGGGTGTCGCAACCCGATGGTGATCGATGGGACGGTCGAGCAACCGGCGCCGGCTGATGTTGCCGCGGCGGCCGACGTCGCGGCCCCCGTGGTCGAGGCGCCTGCGACGACCGAGCAGCAGGGCGACGCGACCGCTCCGGGAGACGACACCTGGGAAGTCAACCTGAGCGAGACGGAACAACAGACGCTGTCGACGGCGCAGATCGCCGCCGGCTGGCAAAACGGCACGATCACGAACGACGCCTTCGTTTGGAAGGACGGGATGGACGACTGGAAGCCGGTGATGGAGGTCGCCGAGCTGCGCGACGCCATCGAGGGCCGAGCGCCGGCGCCTGCCGCCGGCAGCTCCCCGACCCCGAAGGCCACCGGCAGCTCCCCGACCGCCACCAAGAGCTCCCCGAAGGCCACCGGCAGCTCCCCGACCGCGGCGAGCCCCCCCAAGACGGGGTTTCCGCTCGCGAGCGGCGCCGGAGGCGCAGCGCGGCGCGCGGGCGGACGCATCAGCGCTGGCTCGGATCTGTTCGGCGCGGCGGCGGACACCGAAGAGGAAGGCGTCCTGACGAGCGCGCCTGCGACCCCGCAGGCGAGCGAGGAGCGCCCGACCGGCGCTCGCAACGAGAACTCCGTGCTGTTCTCGCTCGACGCCTTGAAGGCGGGCACCACGCCGAGCGCCAAGAGCGCGCCGCTCAAGCCGAGCGCGCCGGGCGCCGCCAGGTCGAACGCCGGCTCGCCGATGGCGGATCTGATGAACATCGGAGGCGGCGGCAGCCCGCTGTTCTCGCTCGACAACCAGGCCCTGCTCACGGCTCCGGCGCCTCCCGATCCACCCCCGCGCGCGGTCTCGGCGCTGCTCGGCAGCGGCGGCGGCGACACTGCGGCCAAAGGGGGCGGCTTCAACCGCCGGCTGCTCGCGCTGAGCGGCGCCGCCGTGTTGCTGGTGATCGGCGGCGTCGTCATCGCGACCTCCGGCGGCGACGAGGCCGAGGCCAAGGCCAAGGCCGAAGAGGCCGCCGAGCTCGAGGACAAACAGGCGAAGGCCGAAGCCGAGGCGAAGGCCAAGGCCGAAGAAGAAGCCAAAGCAAAGGCGGCGGCGGAGGCCGAAGCGAAAGCGAAGGCCGAGGCCGAGGCGAAGGCCAAGGCCGAAGAAGAGGCCAAAGCCAAAGCCGAAGAGGAAGAGAAGGCCAAAGCCGAAGAGGAAGAAGCGCAGGCCAAGGCCGACAAACCGGCTTCGACCGGCGGCTCCGGCAAGGCGGCGGCGCCCGCGCCGAAGCCCGCTGCAGCTCCGAAGCCCGCTGCCGGCCCCTTCAACAAGGGGGCGGCCATCTCCGCCCTCGGCTCGGCCGCAGCGTCGGCGAGCGGTTGCAAAAAGCCCGGAGGCCCGACGGGCACCGGCAAGGCGATCGTCACCTTCGCCCCGAGCGGGCGGGTCACCAGCGCCACGGTGTCGGGAGGGAAGTTCGGCGGCACGCCGACCGGCGGCTGCGTGGCTTCGGTGTTCCGGCGTGCCAGGGTCCCGGCGTTCAGCGGCTCTTCGGTGACGGTGTCGAAGAGCTTCACGATCCGTTAGGCGCGGCGCTGGCGCGACGCTCCAGGTCCGCGCGGCATCCGCGCCCTGGAGACGAAAAAGGCCGCCCATCGGACGCGTCCGATCGGCGGCCTTTCCACGCTCGCGCGGGGGGCTCGGCCCCGCGCCGAGCATCAGCCAGGCTTCTTGGCGTCGCCCTTCAGCGCGTTCTCGATCTGCTGCGCGACGGCTTCGAAGCTGGTGGGGTTGGCCACGCGCTCGCCGTTGACGAACATGGTCGGCGTGCCCTGCACGTTCACCTGCTTGCCGAGGTTCATGTCCTTCTCGACCTGGCTCTTGTACTTGTCCTCGTCGAGTGCCTTCTTGAAGTTGGCCACGTTCAGACCAGCTTGCTTGGCGTGTTGTTCGAGCGAGCTCAGATCGAGCTGCTGCTGATTTTTGAACAGCTGGTCGTGAAACTCCCAGAACTTGCCCTGTTCATGCGCCGCCAGTGAG
The DNA here is from genome assembly GCA_023418705.1 of Pseudomonadota bacterium. GTDB lineage: Bacteria > Myxococcota_A > Polyangia > Polyangiales > Polyangiaceae > JAEZYZ01. The sequence goes on from JAEZYZ010000225.1 coordinate 11,192, forward strand.
GCCTCGGCCGCCTTCTGCGCGTCCTTGTGGAAGCTCAGCGGGAACTGGCGAAACACGAAGCGCACCTTGTCGCCGTACTTCTTCTTGATCTGTGTCGCGACATCGGCGGCTCGCGAGCAGTAGGGGCACTGGAAGTCGGAGAACTCGACCACCGTGACCGCCGCGTTCTCGGGACCGAAAGCCGGCACGTTGCCCTGCACGAGCTCGGCCTGCAGCTCCTTGCTGAGGGGCTTGTTCGCCTGCTCCATCTTGCGCAGATCGGCCACGATCTCCGCCGTGTGCTGCATCATCGTCTGGCAGCGCTCGGGCGGGAAGTTCTTGGTCTGCTCCTTGACCATGTTGCAGGTCTGCGTCTCGGGGCCGATCTCGGCGCAGAGCTTGGTCACCAGCTGGTCGCAGGTCTTGCGTTGATCAGCGAGCTTGTTGGTCGTGTACTGAACGTCCTTGAGCGCCGTTTCACATGCCGCGGGTGACAGCAGCTCCGAGGTGGCGGTGACCGACTGACAGGTGGGAGACTCTGCACCCGCCTTCTCACAGACGGCGGCGGAGAACTTCTGGCAGGGACCCGCCGGTGCGGCAGCGCTGCCCGACGCTGCAGCAGTGGGGCTCGTTTCCGAGCCTTCCTTCTTCTTGCACCCGGATATCCCAGCCAGCCCGAGCACCCCGACCACGGCCCAGGTCGCCAATCCCCGACCCCGTCCAAAACGATTCAGATTCATCTACTTGCCTCTTCTCCTGTGGGCCGTTCGACCCGGGCGCCCTTGGTCGCGGAGACCCGGGCGCCGACCTCTTAGCATCGTTGCGTTGACGGCGGGGACCCGAACCGTTAGCCGGGCGGGGGACCTAGCGTCTAACAATGCGCTGTCCGCGTTGAACCGCTGGGGGGTCACCCTTATTCGCGCCTCGGCTCGACGGTCGAAAATGGACACCGTGGCCCTGGTCGAGAACCAGAATCCCATGTTACGAGCGGTGGCGCGGGGCGAATCCAAGGTCCTTTACTCATGAACCCCGAAGACGCCGTGCTCGACGCAAATGCCGAATTTTACCGTGCATTCGCCGACAAGGATCTACCGGCCATGAAGCGCTTGTGGTCCCGATCGCAGCTCGTCGCTTGCATCCACCCCGGCTGGCACGCGCTCTTCGGCCGGCACGACGTGATGGCGAGCTGGGAAGCCATCCTGACGAGCGAGCAAACGCCACGCGTCGAATGCCCGGACGCGACGGCGATCGTGCTCGGCGACTCGGCGCTGGTGGTGTGCACCGAGAGCCTGGGCGGAGGCGAGCTGGTGGCCACCAATCTGTTCGTCCGTGAGGGCGACGCCTGGAAGATGGTGCACCATCAAGCTGCGCCGTTCTCCCGCGATGCAAGCGACGCCGGCGACCGGGAGCCCGATCGCAGCCTCAACTGACCCGGCGCCGGAGCGGGCTCGCCGCCCCGCTGCCTTCCCGGGCGGAGACACAGCGCAAGACACCGGGGCCGCCGCGCAGGTGTCGTTCGCCGAGCAAGCTGGCCAGCTGCTGGCGTGCCTCGTGCGAGAGCTGCGACAGGCAGGAGCTCCGAAAGCCGGGATCCGCCAGGCAGCGGGACAAGAGCCGCGCCCCTCGCCTCCCGTACCGTCGCTCGCAGGCGCCGCAGATACCCTGGTCGAGCCGGCTCAGGCGGCTGCAGCAAGCGCAGCGCGCGGGTTTCTGGGCCATCCCGGGCAGACAGAGCTGGTTCATCGGCGGTGGACCCTACGCGGCGCGCTGCGGCGGGCCAAATTTAGCGGCGTTCAGGCCCCCGCGTGGGCCCGGCGGATGCGATCGGACAGGCTGGTCAGGCGCGGCTCGGCGCGGGCGTCGGACACCGCTAGCCGAAGCGCACGCGGATCCGCCACCAAGACGCACAGCTTTCTGGCGCGGGTGACCGCCGTGTAGAGCAGGTTCTTGGACAGCATCATGAAGTGCGCCGTCAGCAGGGGCACGACCACCGCCGGGTACTCACTGCCTTGGCTTTTGTGCACGCTCGTCGCGTACGCCAGGATGATCGCGTCGAGGTCGGCCTGCTCGTAGCTCACCGGGCGGCCGTCATAGTCGATGACGACCCGATGCTCGTCGTCGTCGATCTCGCGGACGAAGCCGATGTCCCCGTTGAAGACCTCTCGCTCGTAGTCGTTTCGGACCTGCATCACCTTGTCACCGACGCGCAGCGTCTGGCCCTGGTGCTCGATCCCGCGCCCGCCCGGGTTGAGCGCCGCTTGCAGCCGCCGGTTGAGCGCCTGGGTTCCGGCCGGACCGCGGTGCATGGGCGCCAGGACCTGGATCTCGGTGCGCGGATCGAAGCCGAACCGCTGCGGGATGCGCCGCACCACCAGCTCACACACGACCTCTGCCGCCTGTTCGGCGTCGCGCCGATCGATCACGTAGAAGTCTCCCAGCTCTTTGCCCGCCTCCGCGCCCCGGGGCACCTGCCCGGCGTGGATCGAGTGCGCGTTCGAGACGATGCCGCTCTCGGCCGCCTGTCGAAACACTTGGTCGAGCCGCACGCTGGCGACCACCCCGCTGTCCAACAAGTCCCGCAAGAAGGCGCCCGGACCGACCGACGGCAGCTGGTCCGCGTCGCCCACCACGACCACTCGAGCTGCTGGCGGGATGGCCGCGAACAGCGCAGCGGCGAGCGGCAGATCGATCATCGACGACTCGTCGACGATGATCGCGTCGGCGTCCACGGGAGCCTCGGCGTTGCGCTGAAAGCGACCCGTCCTCGGCTCGAACTCGAGCAGGCGATGGATCGTGGTCGCGGTCTGTCCGGTGGCCTCGGACAGCCGCTTGGCGGCGCGGCCCGTGGGCGCGGCCAGCTGCACGCGTTGATGCGCCTGGGTGAACACGCTGAGCATCGCTCTCACGATCGTCGTCTTGCCCACGCCGGGGCCACCCGTGATGACCACCAGCTTGTGCGCCGCGGCGGCGGCCACCGCCTGGCGCTGATTGGGCGCCAGCTCGATGCCGGCGCGCCGCTCGAACTCGGACATCGCGGCCTCGGCGCCGGGCAAGGCGTGGCCGGGACTGTGCACCAGATCGGCGACCGCCTCGGCCACCTGGCATTCGGCCCGATGCAGGCGCACCGGGAACACCGGTTGACCCTCGACCACGACGCGCCCTGCGGCCCACAGCGCGTCGATCGCCGCCTCCACGTGCGGCGCTTGGATGCCGAGCACCTCGGCGCTCTGGGCTACCAACGCCTCACGCAAGACCAGCACGTGGCCTCGTTCGGTGTGGCTCTCCAGCACGTGCAGCACCCCCGCTTGCGCCCGCTCCGGGTGGTCGCCGGAGATGCCGAGGGACTGGGCGATGCGATCGGCCGTCTTGAACCCGACGCCACGCACCTCCAGCGCCAAGCGGTAAGGCGAGCGCTGCACGATGGCGGCCGCGCGATCCCCGTAGTGACGAAAGATGCGCAGCGCGAGCGCTGGCGAGGCGCCGTGGCTCTCGAGCAGCAGCATGATGTTGCTGATGGCCCGCTGGCTGGACCAAGACCGCTTGATGCCGTCGATGCGTGCCTGTCCGATGCCCGGGATCTCGGCCAGGCGATCGGGGGCCTGATCGAGGATCTCGAGCGACTGCAGGCCGAACCGGCCCACGATGCGCTTGGCGAAACCGGGACCGATGCCGGCGATGGCCCCGGATCCGAGGTACTTCTCGAGCCCCGCGAGCGTGCTCGGCGCCAGCGGGACCAGCGACTCCGCCTTGAGCTGGCGGCCGTGTTTGGGGTCCTCCACTAGATCTCCGGTCACGCGTACCCGCGTCCCGGGACCCACGGCGACGAAGCGGCCGACCACGGCCAACACCTCACCCGGCTTGAGGTCCGCTCCCTCGACGCGCTCTAGCTTGACGACGCGGAAGCCGCTCTCCTCGTTCTCGTAGGTGACCCGCGAGACCTCGCCGGTGAGGGTGATCGGCACGGCGCTGACTGTATCGCAAATGGGCTGAGCCCGGGCGGGGCCGCACGGCGAGCAGCGCTACGGGCTTTTCCGAACGCCAATTCCCTGTTACGACCCGAGGCTCAGCTGCACCGGGTCCGTCCGCCCGACAATCGCTCGCCGCATGTCCAGCGTTCACCACCACACCCGCTGTCTCTGCTCCGGCAACACCGGCTTCGCCCCCAGCGGCACCGAGCCGAAGTACGAGCGCGCCCGCCCCTTTTCCATCGACCATCTCGGGCTGGATCTCCGCCTCGATATCGCTGGCAAGGCCGTCGCGGGCACCGCGAGCCTGGACATCACGCGGGTAGACCCCGGAGCGCGAAGGCTCGTGCTCGACGCCGTCGGCTTCGAAGACGTGCGCGTCCGCCTCGAGGTCGGCGGCCGCGCCCGCCCCACGCGCCACGTCTACGACGGCGACCGGATCGAAATCGAGCTGCCCGCACGGCTTCAGCGCGGCCGCGTGCACGTCAGCTACCGGGCGACGCCTCGCCGCGGTTTGTACTTCCTGGCGCCCGACGAGCACGTGCCCGATCGCCCGGAGCAGGTCTGGAGCCAATGTCAGGACGAGGACGCCCGCCACTGGTTTCCCTGCCACGACAAGCCGCACGCCAAGATGACGACGGAGCTCAAGGTGCAGGTGCCGCACGGCTTCACGGCCCTGTCCAACGGGGAGCTCGTCGCCCGCTCCACGCCAAAGTCGAAGCGATCGGCGTGGACGTTCCACTATGCGCTGAAGCAGCCGCATCCGAGCTACCTGGTCAGCCTGGTGGTGGGGCGCTTCAGCTGCCTGGAGGACGGCAGCGTCCCGAGGCGAGCGCCCCGCGGCGCGAAGGGGCCGAGCGGAGACATCCCCATCCGCTACTACGTGCCCGCCGGGCGCGAGGAAGACGGGCGGCGCAGCTTCGAGCAGACGCCCAAGATGATGGAGCTGTTTCAGCGGCTCACGGGCACGCCCTTTCCTTGGCCGAGCTACGCCCAGGTGGTCGTGAGCGACTTCGTCTTCGGCGGCATGGAGAACACGACGCTCACCACGATGTACGAGCACGTGCTGCTCGACGAGCGGGCTGCCTTGGACATCACCAGCCACGACCTGGTCGCTCACGAGCTGGCCCACCAATGGTTCGGCAACTACGTCACCTGCCGCGACTGGTCGCACGCCTGGCTGAACGAGGGCTTCGCGACCTTCTTCGAGCACCTGGAGCGCGAGGCGCGCCTCGGGCGCGACGAGTACGACTACGGCATCCAGGCCGACTTCGACGCCTACCTCGCCGAAGCCAACGGGCGCTACCAGCGCCCGATCGTGTGCCGGACCTACAAGGAGCCGATCGAGCTGTTCGATCGGCACCTGTATGAAAAGGGCGGTCAGGTGCTGCACATGCTGCGGCGGCAGCTGGGCGACGAGACGTTCTTCCAAGGCGTCGCCGACTACCTGTCGACGCACGGCGGCGGCATCGTCGAGACCTCGGATTTGCAACGGGCGCTGGAGCGGGTGAGTGGTCGCTCGCTCGACCGCTTCTTCGACCAGTGGCTGTTTCACCCCGGTCACCCGGTGCTGAAGGTCCAGGTCGCCCACGCTGGCCGCCAGCTCGAGGTCTCGATCCAGCAGACGCAGAAGCCGGATCGCGCGCCGATCTTCGCGTTCGACGCCGAGGTCGCCGTCTCGGTCCGCGGCAAGGTGCAGCGCTACAAGAAGCTCGTCACGACCAACAAGGACGCCCTCGTGATCCCGTGCCCGGAGCGACCGGATTGGGTGGTCTTCGATCCGGATCAGGCGGTGCGCGCCGAGCTGACCCTCGAAGCTCCGGGGGATCTCCTGCGCCAGCAGCTCGCCCACGCGCCCAGCGCGCATGGGCGCTGGAGCGCCGCCGTGGCGCTCGGCCGCAGAAGCGACGCCCCCACCATCGCGGCCTTGTCCCGCAGCTTGAAGGACTCGAAGGAGGCCTGGATGGTGCGCGTGGAGGCCGCGCGAGCGCTCGGCAAGGTGCGCGGGGAGCAAAGCCTCGCAGCGCTCCGCGAGGGCGCGGCGGCGGACCACCCGAAGGTCCGCCGCGCCGTGGTCGATGCGCTCGGCGCCTTCCGCACCGAGGCGGCCGCCGCCGTGCTGCGGGACGCCGCGCTGTCCGACCCGAGCTACTTGGTCGCCGCTGCGGCGGCGCGGGGCCTCGGTCGGACGCGGCTGCCGATCGCGCTCGAACCGCTCACGGCCTTGCTCGATCGCGGCTCCTGGGCGGACGTCGTGCGGGTGCACGCGCTCGAAGGGCTCGCCGAGCTCGGCGACGACTCGACGATCGCCGCGGTGACCGAGCGCACCCGCTACGGGGTGCCCACGCGGGTGCGCCGCGCGGCCTTGTTGGCGCTCGCCGAGCTCGACCCCGGCCCCAAGACGCGCCGGCTCTTGGAGGACCACCTCGACGACGCCGACCCGTTCGTGCGCACCGACGCGATCGCCGCGCTGTCGGCCCTTGGAGATCCCAAGAGCCGAGGTGCTCTGCGGCGGCGCCTCGAGCGCGAGCTGGACGGCAGGGTCGGCCGCCGCTTACGCGAGGCGCTCCAGTCGCTGTCGGACGGCGGGAACAAGGACAAGAAACGGCTCGGCGCCGAGCTGGAGCAGGTGCGCGCCGAGCTGGCCGAGCTGCGCGTCCGGTTGTCGAAGCTCGAGGGCGCCAAGACGAGCGGGCGGGCGGCGACGGCGAGCGGCGCTCCGAAGCGCGGCAAGCGCAGCACCTCCAGGCCCTCGGTCACGGCTGCCCCCAGTCGGGGGCGGCGCAGCAGGAGCAAGCTCGATGAGCGGGGACCCGGTCGGCGTTGAGCGGCGCGGCGCGATCGCGATCGTGACGCTCGATCGCCCCGAGCGCCGCAACGCGCTCTCGCGCGACCTGTTGCTCCGCTTCGGAGGCATCGGCCGGGAGCTGGCGGGCGACTCGGCGCTGCGGGCCGTCGTCATCACCGGCGCCGGGGATCGCGCGTTCTGCGCGGGCGCGGATCTCAAGGAACGCGCCGGCATGAGCGACGACGCCGTGCGCGAACAGCTTGGGCTGTACCGGAGCGAGCTCGGCTGGCTCTCCACGCTTCCCGTCCCCACGATCGCCGCCATCAACGGCGCGGCGCTCGGCGGCGGCCTCGAGCTCGCGTTGGCCTGCGATCTGCGCGTGGCCGCTCCGCAGGCCGAGCTGGGTCTGCCCGAGACACGCCTGGCGATCATCCCGGGCGCCGGCGGCACGCAGCGGCTGCCGCGGCTGATCGGCGAAGCCCGCGCCAAGGAGCTGATCTTGCTGGGGCGGCGGGTCACGGCCGCCGAAGCGCTGGCGATCGGGCTGGTCAACCGCGTGTCCCCGGCCGATCGAGAGGTGGTCGCGGACACGCTGCAGTGGATCGAGCCGATCGCGGAGGGCGCACCGCTGGCGCAAGCGAGCGCGTTGCGGGCCATCCGCGATGGGATGTCGCTGCCGCTCGACGCGGGGCTCGACCTCGAGCGCGCCCTGTATGACCGCGTGCTCGAGAGCGCCGACCGCAAGGAAGCGCTCGCGGCGCTGGCGGAGAAGCGCAAGCCGCGCTTTCGCGGCGCCTGAACGCCCCCCCTCGCGTGAGGGGCGCCGGTCGTTCACGGGGCCAACGTGACCTCGTCCGAGCGCTGGAGGACCGACCGAACCTGCTCGAAGCGCGTTCGCAAGCGCGCCACGTGCCGCTCGGCGTCGGCGGGGGTGTCTTCGATTGCGGCGCAGATCTGCGCCATGGCGGGCACACCCACCGCGCGGCAGCCGCCCTTCAGCTTGTGGGCCGCGGCCTTGAGACGGCGGGTGTCGCCCGCCGCGAGCGCAGCCGCGATGGCGTCGATTTGCCCCGGGACGTGCTCGATGAAGGTGCGCACGACCGCGGGGCTACGCTCGACCCCGGCCGCCAGCAGCGGGGCGTCCGCGCCCGCCGGGGTCCCCGCCGGGACGTCCGCCAGCCACCGTCGCAGCGCCGCCTGGAGCGCTCGCTTGCTGAGCGGCTTGGTCAGGTAGTCGTTCATGCCGGCGGCGAAGGCCTTCTCCCGCTCGCCGACCAGCGCGTGCGCGGTCACGGCGATCACGATCGCCGGCGCGCGCCCGCTCTCTTGCTCGAGCCGCCGAAGCTCCGAGGTGGCGCGGTAGCCGTCGAGCGTCGGCATCTGACAATCCATCAGCACCAGCGGGTAGTGTCGCTGCGCCAAGGCGGCGAGGGCTTGCCGGCCGTCGGCGACGATGTCCGCCGCGTAGCCGAGCTCGGCCAGCATCTCGGAGACGACCTCTTGATTGATCGGGTTGTCCTCGGCCACCAGAAGACGCGGCTCGTCCTCGGGGCTGGCCCGCTCGGGGTCGGCGACGGGGCCGGCCAACGCTCGCAGACCGAGCAGCTGCTCGACCGTGGACCGGAGCACCTGCTGGCCGACAGGCTTGGTCAGATAGCTGTCGACGAGCCCCCGCTCGATCGCAGCGGGTCGATCGAACATCGAGCTCAGCATCAAGAGCGGCGTCTTCGAGAGCGCCGGCTCGTCCCGCAGGCGGCGCGCCAGCTCGATCCCGTCCATCTCTGGCATGTGCATGTCGACGATCGCCAGGTGGAACGGCTTGCCCGCCTGCGCTGCCTGCCGCAACGCCTCGAGCGCAGCGGCGCCGCGCTCCACGACGCTGACCTGAACGCCCCAGCTCGATAGCTGCTCCTGCAGGATGAGCCGATTCGTCTCGTTGTCGTCGACGACCAGCACGCGGTGATTCTTGATTTCGATGCTCGGCCGGCTCGACGTGCGATCGAGGGTCGCCGGCAAGAGCGGCACGGTAAAGTAGAAGGTGCTCCCGTGCCCGAGCGCGCTTTGAAATCCGATCGACCCGCCCATCGCCTCCACCAGCCGCTTGCTGATGGCGAGCCCCAAGCCCGTTCCCCCGTGCCGGCGGGTGAGCGATCCGTCCACCTGTGAGAACGCGCGAAACAGCCGGGGCTGCTCCTCGAGCGCGATGCCGATGCCGGTGTCGCTCACCTCGAAGCGGACCTCGACGCGGCCGTCCGAGCGCTTGCCGGCGAGCTTGGCCCGCACCACGACCTCTCCCTGCTCGGTGAACTTGACGGCGTTGCCCGCCAGGTTGGTCAAGACCTGGCGGAGGCGATCCGGATCGCAGACGACCCCGTCGGGGACGTCCGGATCGACGTGACACAAAAGCTCGACGTCTTTGGCTTGGGCCTGCACGCCGAGCAACTCCGCCGTCTCCTCGATCAAGCGCCGCGGGCTCGCCGCGACCGCTCGGAACTCGAGCTTGCCGGCCTCCACCTTCGAGAAGTCCAGGATATCGTTGAGCACCGTGAGCAGCGCGCCCGCCGCCGACCGCACCGTCTGCACGAAGCGGCGCTGCCGAGCGTCGAGGGCCGTCCCGAGCAAGAGCTCCGTCATACCGAGGACGCCGTTCATGGGCGTGCGGAGCTCGTGGCTCATGTTGGCCAAGAACTCGCTCTTGAGCCGCGTGGCCTCCAGCGCCTCCTGCGTCTTCTTCTCGAGCCGCGTGAAGGCGGACTGCGTCATCGTCACCAGCGGGCCAAGATAGAAGCCCACGAAGAACGCGGCGGCCAGCAGCGCCGCCGCGCAGCCGATCACCGCCGTCAACAGGATCTGTGCCTTGAGCTCGGCGCCGGCGGTGAGCTGATGGGTGGAGACCGCCAGGGCGACACGGCCGACGGTCGCCCCCTCCACCTTCGACTCGGCGTGGGCAACGATGTAGTCGCCGATCCTGCGCGCTTGACCGGGCCTGCCGGCGAACAGCTCCTCCGGAGACTCCGGCAGCTGGCCGTGGAGGCTCAGGAGCTTGCCGCGCGCGTCCGCGACCGCGATCGTCAGGATGTCAGGGTCCTTCGCGTAGTCGACGTACGCCTTTTGGATCAGCTCGGAGTCGCTGATCAGGATGCCGAGCTCGGCGGACTGCGCGAGCTCGCCGACCCCGCGCTCCGCTTTCCAGCGCAGGCTGTGTTCGATGGAGGGCGAGAGCTCGCCGAAGATCTGCGACACGAGCACGAAAACCAACCCGCACAGGGCGACGATCACGGCCCCCACGAACCCCATGAACGCGACCTTCAACCGGGTCATCGACAGCAGGCGCTGTCGGGCCTTCTCCGGGATCCGCTCTTCCGTCCCGAACGTTTCACGCTCCTCCCCACCACCGCCGGGACCTCCCGCGCTCATGGCGGCTCGACCCTCCCCTCCCGCACCACGGCGACCACCTTCACGCGGGCGTCCTTCGCCAGAGGTCGCGGCACGTAGCCGATCGCGTCCTCCAACTTCTCCACCACCCGCAGCATGATGGAGGCGTCGGGGACCTGGCGGGGCGGCGGCTCACCCCCTCGGATCTTGCGGTCTACCCAGAATCGGCTCACCTCTTCCGGCGTCATGTCGAGCACCGCGCGGTCGAAGCGCACCCGCTCGTCCGTACGCGCGGGGAGGTTGAACGGAGCCACCGCGCCGCCGGAGCTCCAGCGGCGCCGGCTGGTGGTGAAGATGGCGCGGAGCTCGGCGGGTGCCAGCTCCGCTGCCGGGTTCTTCGGATGGACGATCACGACGAGCTCCGCGGTGTCTGCCGTGGCGCGTGGGGCGCTGGCGATCAGAAGGACCCATGCAGCAAACAGGGCGACGAGCCAGCGCGGCGGCGCTGGGCCCCGCGCGGACGTGATGGACGGGCCGTTCGGGGAAGCCATTCACGCCCACTTCGACGCAGACGAGCTCACCGGTGACCCCATGGGCGCGGCGGGGTGACCGGCTGTCCGCTGCTCATGCAGCTCACGTGCCCGATTTGCATGATGGTCCAGGCACAAGCAACGGCAGCGCGGGTTCCTCCTTAAGGTCGCGCGCCGCCCCAGGGAGCGTCACTGAAACTTCGCCGGTGGCTGCACGATCGGCTGAGGCTTGCCCCCGCGGTCGACGATCATCTTCAGCTCGAAAAAGTGCTGCACCGGCCGTTGAGACGCCTCGTCGTCGCCGAGCCCCCACAAGCCCACCTCGAGCGACAGCGATTGACCGGCGGTCAGCGGGGCCTGGCCCGTGGTCCCTGGGAAATCACGGCTGAGCTCGAGCGGCTCTCCGTCGGTGATGGTCGAAAAGGCGCGGCCTTGCCGCTCGTCACCGAAACGCCGACGCTCGCCCTTGTGCTCGATCGTACCGGCGAAGGCGAGCGGTCCCGCTTCGGGGCTGAGCAGCACGTGATCCCCGCCGTCCTTGGACGCCGCCGTAGCGGTCACGCGGACGCCCCACCCCCGCCCCTGGCGCTTCGGACTGGCGTTGACCAGAAACCGCACCCCGGCGACGTCGATCTGCAGCCCCTTGGACGTGACCACGTAGCGCAGCTCCCTGGCGGCCTGGTCCGGCGGGGCGGCGCCGGTCGGATCCTCCTCCGCCGCGTCTCCCGGCGACGGCGCGTCGGCGATCGCATCGAAGTCGGTCTCCTCGATCGAGCCCTCCGGCTCGACCGGAGCGCTCTCGGTCTCGACCGTTGGCGGTGGCTCGGCGGCCACGGGCGCGGGAGCCGGCGCGGCGCTCCCCGCGGACCCGGCGCAGGAGCTCATCAGGACGAGACCGGGGAGGCAGGCACCACGTAGCAGGCGCTTCATGGCCGCGAGCTTACTTTTGCCGACGGTGGTCCGTCAAAGCGTGGCACCGCGCGCGGCGGCGTGTTCGGCCTTGGCGGCGGCGAGCAGCTCGCCGTCGTGGATCAGCTCAGCCGCCGTGCGCGCCAGGGCCTTGGCGGCGATGGCCATCGTCTGCAGCCCGCGCGGGCTGATCGCGGCGGTGGCGAAGGCGTGCTGGTGGCACATCGCCTCCCCGGGTTCGCAGATCGCGAGCCAGGGGTGGATCGAGGGCAGCGCGTGGCTGACGTCTCCCATGTCGGTCGAACCGGCCCCCACCGTGGCGTCGCCAACCAGGGCGGGGCGCCCGAGGTCGCTCAGCGCGGCGCCGAAACGCTGAGCGATCGTCATGTTGTTGTTCATCTCTCTGTAGCCCGCGCGCACCGACAAACTCACTTCGACGCCGGTGGCCATGGCGGCGCCACGCGCGCAGCGCTCGACGATCGCGCGGACCCGGTCGAGCTCGCTCGAGGTCGGCGCCCGGACGGAGAACTCCGCCGCCGCGCGCTCGGGGATGACGTTCACGGCCTGCCCTCCGTCGACCACGATGCCGTGCACCCGGACACCGTCGCGGAAGTGGACGCGCTGCGCGTCGATCAACCGAAACGTCTCCAGACATGCGGTCAGGGCGCTCCGCCCATCCCACGGCGCGATCGCCGCATGCGACGGCGCACCGGCGAACCGCATGCGGATCCAGCTGCTGGCCAGCGCGGGGTGGGCGAGCAAATCTCGATCGAACGGGTGGAACATGAGCGCGGCGTCGAGCCCCTCGAAGGCCCCCGCCTCGAGCAGGCGGATCTTGCCTCCTCCTCCCTCCTCGGCTGGGGTCCCGAAGAGCTCCACCCGACCCGGCAGCTCGGGCAGCGCGGCGAGCGCGACGAACGCGCCCACGGCGCCCGCGGCGATCAGGTTGTGCCCGCAGGCGTGCCCGATTTCGGGCAGCGCGTCGTATTCGGCAAAGATGGCGACCCGCGCGGCGCCAGCGCCGCCGGTGTGCGCCCGCAGGGCGGTGGGCAAGCCACCCACCCCGCGCTCGACCGCGACACCGCCCCACTTCTCGACGAACTCGGCGACCCACGCGGCGGCCTGATGCTCCTCGAAACGCAGCTCCGGATGCTCGTGGATGCGCCGGGCGAGCTGCTCGAGCTCGGGCAAGAGCTCGTCTATCCGGCGGTCGATGGCGCTGCAGTCCGGTTTCACCGCGCTAGCATAGCCCGGATGCCAAGCGTGGCGAACCGCCCCACCCGCCTCGCGCTGGTCGCTTGCCGGCGCGCGTCGCTCGTCCTCGGGCTCTGCAGCGCGGCGGTGGCCGGCTGCCAGCGCGATCGCTCGACCGAGCCCCCGCCCCCCGCCCCAGCAGCCGCCGCCAGCGCGAGCGGGCGACCGGCCCCCAACGGGCCGCCGGTCCGCCTCGAGCTGAGCCGGCCTGCGATGGGCACGCAGGTCCAGATGATCGCGTACTCCGGACCTCGGCTCGACGAGGCCGGGACGCGAGCCGCGCTCGCGAAGGCCTTCGACCACATGACCGAGCTCGAGCAGCGCCTGAGCGAGTGGCGAGCCGACAGCGACGTGAGCCGCGTCAACGCCGCCGCGGGGCGACCGGTCCGGGTGGGTTCGGAGACGCTGGTCGTCGTCGAGCGGGCCCTGCGCGCCGGCCGGCGCTTCGACGGCGTGTTCGACATCACCTTTCAAGGCATGAGTGATCTCTGGCGCTTTGGCGACGCCGCCGAGCCGGTGCCGAAGGTGCCAGACCCGAAGACCGTGGCCGCGAGGCTCGCGAAGGTCGACTACCGCAAGGTGGAGGTCGACGCGAAGAGCGGCACCGTTCGGATCGGGGCCGAGCAGCAGATCGGCCTGGGGGGCGTCGCCAAGGGCTACATCGTCGACCAGGCCGTCGCGGTGCTGCGGGCCGCCGGTCTGCGAAATTTCCTGGTGCAAGCGGGCGGGGATCTCTACGGCGCGGGCAACAAGCCGGACGGCAGCCCCTGGGTCAGCGGGGTTCAAGATCCGCGCGGACCCAAGGGAAAGTTTTTCGCGGTCCTGGAGCTGACCGACCACGCCTTTTCAACCGCCGGCGACTACGCGCGCGCCTACGTCAGCGGCGGCAAGCGCTACCACCACATCATCGATCCGCGCACCGGCTACCCTGCCACCGCCTCGCGCAGCGTCACCGTCTGGGCGCCCGACGCCATCACGGCAGACGTCGTGGACGACGCCGTGTTCATCCTCGGCCCGGAGCGGGGGCTGCCCCTCATCGAGTCGATGCCGGGCGTCGGGGCCGTGATCGTGGACCGCGACAACCGGGTCATCGTCAGCGAGCGCCTGCGCGGCAAGGTCCGGATCCTATCTTCGCCGACCGACGGCTTGTAAGCTGCTCGGCCAAAGTCCCGCCATGGCCCCGATCGCCCGACTCGTCAATCCCGTCCAGACCTATGCCTGGGGCTCGCGCTCCGCGCTGGCCGAGTTCTTGGGAACCCCGCCCTCGCCGGTCCCGCAGGCCGAGCTCTGGATGGGAGCGCACGCGCTCGCGCCCTCGTCGGTCGTGCGACAGGGGCGACCGGTCCCCCTCACCGCCGCCATCGAGCGCGATCCGGAGGCGGAGCTCGGCGACCGTGTCCGACGACGCTTCGGGCCTCGCCTGCCCTTCTTGCTGAAGGTGATCGCCGCCGATCGGCCGCTGTCGCTGCAGGCGCACCCGGACGCCGAGCAGGGCGCGCCCGGGGTGGGCCCCCCCACCCCCCGCCGCCGCCCCCACGGCGCGA